>NZ_JAEHBI010000052.1:0-35740 GCF_016483705.1 Bacillus cereus group sp. N6 | reverse complement strand
GTGGGCTCGGAGATGTGTATAAGAGACAGGCCCCATCCGCCTCCGTGATGGTGGTGATGATCATAGTGATTGTGCCCTCCATGATGGTGATGTCCGCCGTTATGGTTGTGCCCTCCATGAGGATGATGATTACGATAATACAATCCGTTATTTTCTATATAATTCATGTTTCCCCTCTCCTTTTCCATTTTCTCATCTTAATAGGTATTGTATGGATAGTACGGACCTTGTTAGTAACCTATATAATTAAGAAGAATCCGCGTAATAAAGATAACTATATCCTGGTCTTCATCATGCACCTGCTACAAATCCATGATATGGTTATCCCCTTTCCTATATAAAGGGCAAGGGTTTTGTCCCTCCTACACTGTTTATTAACCAGCAAATAGCTGGATAATAACGTCACAATATAATGTATGTAGGACAAATGCGGAAAGCATGGGGAAAATGTCTATATTTTGTAAAAAAAACAAAACACTTTATAATAAGAATGTCGGATTATACCTTTTTATATAAGAAGTCTATACTTAAGAAAGATTAGAGGAATTTTATAGAAATGAAGAAGCCTATCGTTCAATTACTATCAATATTTGTAATTATATCTATCGTTCTTTTCCTATTAAATACATCATTTATTTCGTTATATACATTTGTCGGCGCTCTCTGGTCCATCACAATCATAGGAATTTCATTCGTTATTTTCATCGAAAATAGGTCTCCTCAAAGCACCTTAGCGTGGTTTTTAGTATTAGCACTTCTTCCCGTTATAGGGGTGCTTTTATACTCTATTTTCGGTCGTAGCCGTTGGAGAAGAAAAAAACATCTCCATCGTTCAGAAGAACAAAGAAAATTATTCCGTGAAATATTAGAAGGAAGACGACTAGAATTAGCACTCACAGTCCCCTTACATGAACGTTCTGTACATTTAACAGAAGTCGTACAAAAATTTGGAGGCGGGCCTGCCGCAGATAGAACGACGACAAAACTTTTAACAAATGGAGATCAAACATTCTCAGAAATTTTGCAAGCTATCGAGCAAGCAAAACATCACATACATATTCAATACTATATTTATAAATCTGATGAGATTGGTACGAAAGTTCGAGATGCTTTAATAAAAAAAGCAAAATCTGGTGTTATTGTACGCTTTCTTTATGATGGACTCGGAAGTAACACTTTAAGAAGACGCTTTTTAAAACCTATGAAAGAAGCTGGGATCGAAATTGTAGAATTTGACCCTATTTTTTCAGCTTGGTTACTTGAAACAGTCAATTATCGTAACCACCGTAAAATCGTTATTGTAGATGGAGAAATCGGTTTTACTGGTGGACTCAACGTCGGTGATGAATACCTTGGTCGTTCAAAAAAATTCCCCATTTGGCGTGATAGCCATTTAAAAATAGAAGGGAAAGCGTTATATAAATTACAAGCAATCTTTCTAGAGGATTGGCTCTATGCATCTAGTGGGTTGAATACTTATTCTTGGGATCAATTTATGAATAGACAATACTTCCCAGGTAAAGAAATTTCAAATGCAGAAGGTGCTGTGCAAATTGTAGCGAGCGGACCAAGCTCAGATGATAAAAGCATTCGCAATACATTATTAGCTGTTATGGGATCTGCAAAAAAATCGATTTGGATCGCTACACCTTACTTTATTCCAGATCAAGAAACTTTAACATTATTACGTTTAAGTGCAATATCTGGCATAGATGTACGCATTTTATATCCTGGTAAAAGTGATAGTATTATTAGTGATCAAGCATCTCAGTCCTACTTCACTCCGCTTTTAAAAGCTGGTGCTTCCATTTATAGTTATAAAGATGGTTTTATGCATGCAAAAATTGTACTCGTTGATGATAAGATCGCGACAATTGGAACGGCAAATATGGACGTACGCAGCTTTGAATTAAATTATGAACTTATTAGCGTACTATATGAATCAGAAACCGTTCATGATATTAAACATGATTTTGAAGACGACTTTAAGCATTCCACTGAAATTAAATGGAACGCATTCCAAAAAAGAAGTATCAAAAAACGAATATTAGAGTCTTTCATGCGACTCATTTCTCCTTTACTGTAAGCAATCAATGTAACATTGATTGCTTTTTCTTTTCCATTCCCCCTCTCTCCTTTTCTTTGCATACCATATTAAAACAAGTTATCATAAGATGTATTACTTTATGAAAATAATGTTAGGTGGGAAATACATGTTAGAACAATTTCATATACATGCTGATTTAAAACAACAGCTCTCAACCATTCACGAAAAAAATAAACAAGAAGCTGGTGAAAATGCACATTTAATTGGAAAGAAAATATATAAAGCATCTGATAACAGCATTATTGAAGATGCTATTACAGCGCTTCTTCTTGGCAAAAACATTCTATTAAAAGGGCCGACTGGTAGTGGTAAAACAGTACTAGCTGAAACTCTTTCTTCTTTATTCCAAAAACCAATGCATAGCATTAACTGTTCTGTTGACCTAGATGTAGAAGGTATTTTAGGATACAACACACTACAAACGAAAGATGGCGCATCTGAAGTTACATTCGTTAACGGCCCTCTTATGAAAGCAATGAAGAACGGTCATTTCCTATATATTGATGAAATCAATATGGCAAAACCTGAAACGTTACCACTTCTTCACGGTGCATTAGATTACCGTAAAATGATTACAAATCCATTTACACAAGAGGTTGTATATGGCGATGACGAGTATCGTGTAATTGCAGCAATTAATGAAGGTTACGTTGGAACAAGTGAACTAAACGAAGCATTAAAAAACCGTTTCGTTATTATTGAAGTTCCATACATTCAAGGTGACACATTAAAAGAACTATTACTATCTGAATCAAAATTAAATGATGTTGCAACAATTGAAAAGCTCGTTGCATTTGCAAGCGACCTTATGCCTTTAGCTCGTGACGGACGTGTAAGTGAAGAAGCAGCAAGTATTCGTGGCATTATCGACGCATGTGATTTAGGTGTATATATTCCTGTTATGCGTGCAATTGAACGTAGTATTATCGCAAAATTAAACGATGAAACAGAACAAATGACTGTCCGTGAATTAGCAGAAAGTTATTTCTTTGAGGGATAATTCATGAGGCAAATTTTTAGTGACAAAAAAATTGATGCGTCGCTGTTTCTACAAATGGAAAACTTAATGTATGCTCTTCTAAAAGAAGACGATGCCTACCTTGAGTATGGCTATAAAGCATACTACGACGAAATTGAAAAAAAGGTTGTCATTAGTCACTTTTGGGATGATCGAAAAGAAGAGGATACAGTAATCGGATTAAAAAGCGAAGTGTTTTTAAAAGCACTTGGTAATAAACATTACTCGGACATGACTTTAATTCGTTCTTATGCGATTGAATTACAAGAATCACCCTTAAAAAAGTTTTTAACACAATTATTTGTTCTATTAGAAGATTTACGTGTTGAGGAAATCGTAAAAAACTTACGCCCTGGCACAAAGCATGTTTTTAAAAGAAGAAAAGAAATGTATCGCAATTACTTTGGTTCACAAAATGAAATCAATCGTGTTCGTAACTATCACGGTGATCGTCTATTTTGTCTCTGCTATCTTTCATTAACGAGCGATAAATATGAAATGTTTAATAATGAATATTTCGAGCAAATTGAAGCAATTTTGCATGAAACATTCCAAGCTCGTAATACAGAAGACATTATGTATATCGTTGAAAAAATTCGCTATCGTTTAGAAGGACTTCTTGAAAGTGATATGCTTAATAATTATTTCGGACATGCTCCGCTTTATTTATCTGTGATTGCAGATGAGAAAGACAGTCGCGCTGAAAAATTAGCAAATGATGATACGCAGCTCCTAGATGACGATGATAACAAAAACAAAATGGATGAAAGCTTCTCGACATGGCACCGTGAAAATAAAAACAATGAAAACGAGAACTTTTTACGCTTTGATTTAGAAAGCGGAACAAAAACAAATATGATGGGCGATACCGCTCGTGAATCAGAAGATGGCGACCAAGCACTTGGTTCTGTACAAGGTACTTCTCAAAAGAGTACACAATCCAACTTTGATGGCGCTGATACAGAAGAAGCAAGAGCTTCACACGCTTCTAGCCAAAACGAGGGTGCATACGGTAAGTATAACGTTGGTGCTTCTCATATATTTAAAGAAGCTCGCAAATCAAATCCTGATGAAAAAAAGGATTACCAAGCTATCAAATCAGTCGTTAATAAAGATGTAAAAGAATTAAAGAAAATTATCGAAAAAACGATTGAAAATAAAACGAATGCAAATAGTGATAAATATTACGGAAGACTTCGTAAGAAATTCCTTCGTATTTATACTGAAAAGCAGCCGCGCATGTTTTATAAAAAAGGACAAGAATCACAAGAACTTGACGTTGCATTCCAACTACTAGTGGACTGCTCTGGTTCTATGTATAACAAAATGGAAGAAACGAAAAAGAGTGTGGTCCTATTCCATGAAGCATTGAAATCTTTAAAAATCCCGCACGCCATTAGTGGATTTTGGGAAGATGCTTCTAGTGCTAAGCCTGAGGATAAGCCGAACGTTATCCATGAAGTTGTTACGTATAAAAACTCAACGTTACCAAACGTCGGTCCAGAAATTATGCAACTTCGCGAAGAAGAAGATAACCGCGACGGGTATATTATTCGTATCGTTTCCGAAAAGCTTGCGAAAAGACCAGAAAAACATAAATTCTTACTTGTCTTTACAGACGGTGAGCCTTCTGCGCTAGACTATCAACAAGACGGTATTTTAGATACGCATGAAGCTGTCAAACTTGCTCGTAAAAGTGGTATGGAAGTAATCGGAATCTTCATCGAAGAAGGCGAAGCGAAAGAAGCCACTTATCAATTAATGAAGAACATTTATAACCATCACTTCTTAGTTGCAAATCATGCTGAAGATTTACGTCTGAAGATTAAACCACTATTGAAAAAGTTACTACTGAAGACGATTGAATAGAAAAACAGGAGCGTTTTCGCTCCTGTTTTTTTTCTTTCAATCACTTTGTTTCTGGTTGAAACTTGTATGGAATGGCTACTTCTAATAATGCCTCGAATCCTCCATCGTAGAATGGAAATCGTTCATTTGCGATCGTTCGATCCACCCACTCTATTGCAGAAATTTCTTCTTCATCTTCCGCAATCAGTTCACCCTTTACTACATTTGCTCGGAATGTAAATAGTATCGCATGATTCCCTGATGCTTCAAAGAATTTTTCATTGATCGCAACAAGTCCACCTGCCACGGCAGTTAAACCTGTCTCTTCTTTCACTTCTCTTATTAGTGCTTCCTCTAATATTTCACCTTTTTCAACAGCCCCGCCTGGCAATGACCAAACATTTTGTTCTACATTATGTACCATTAATATTTTATCTGTTTCTTCATTATGTATTAGTGCATATACAACATCAACTCTTTGCATGTTGCTTTTCTCCTTCAATTAACTCATCCATTGTAAATAAAGAATGTAGCTGTAAGCCATCTTCTAATAAGTTATCTCTTCCCTCTTTCGTTCGTTCAATGACGCCTAAAACATGATGTACTTTCGCACCTAGTTCTCTTAAATCTTTCGTGCTTAATAATATTTGACCACCTGTCGTAATAACATCCTCAACAACACAAACATTTTTCCCAGCAATATTAACGCCTTCTGCTAACTTACATGTACCATACTTCTTCGCTTCTTTTCTTACAAATACAACAGGTATACCTGTTTGTAAAGATAATGTTGTCGCTACTGGAATTCCTCCCATTTCTAAACCTGCGAGTACTTCTGTCCCAGGAGGAATGAACTCTTTCAATTGTTTAGCAATTTCTAATAGCAGTACTGGATTAGATTCAAATAAGTACTTATCAAAGTATTGATTTGATACTTGTCCTGATCGAAGTTTAAATGTTCCCGTTAAACGTGACGTATTATAAATTTCCTTTGCTAACTCCCATTTCTCCATTGTATCTCTCCCCTTTATGCACAAATTAACTCATTCTATCATAATTGTAATTATTTGTATTTTTCTAAAATACAAATAAAAGGGTCGATTCCTAAGAATCGACCCTTCCTATTAATTCATCACTAACTCAGCTGTGAGCTTTTTTTTTAACTTAGCCAACATGTCAGTTGTCATTTTGTCTAAATCGTATTCTGCTTTAAAGCCCCACTCTTTCATTGCTGCTGTTGCATCAATAGAGTTTGGCCAGCTATCAGCGATTGTTTGACGAGCAGGATCTACAGCGTAATCCATTGTAAACGTCGGGATGTGTTTACGAATTGATGCTGCGATTTGCTCTGGCTCAAAGCTCATTGCTGTAATATTGAACGCGTTTCTATGCACAAGTTTACTTGGATCAGCTTCCATTAATGAAATGATCGCTTGTAAAGCATCTGGCATATACATCATATCCATGTATGTTCCTTCTGCAATGTATGAGGTGTATGTGCCTTTTTTAATCGCCTCATAATAAATTTCAACCGCATAATCAGTTGTTCCGCCTCCTGGAGGAGCTACGTAAGAAATTAAACCAGGGAAACGTACACCGCGCGTATCAACGCCAAACTTTTGATGATAATAATCACATAGTAATTCTCCTGCTACTTTGTTTACCCCATACATCGTAGTAGGACGCTGAATTGTATCTTGTGGCGTATTATCTTTCGGTGTTGATGGACCGAATGCACCGATAGAACTTGGCGTGAAAAACTTACAGTTTAATTCACGAGCTGCTTCTAATGCATTTACAAGTCCACCCATATTTAAATTCCAAGCAAATAACGGATTTTTTTCTGCTGTTGCTGAAAGTAAAGCTGCTAAATGAATAATTGTATCTACTTCATTACGCTTTGCGATATCATGTAGTTTTTGTCCATCTGTTACATCTAACGTTTCAAATGGACCAGACGTTACTACTTCACTATCTGTTTCACGAATATCTGTTGCAATAACATTTGATGCACCGTATACATCACGAAGTTTCATTACTAATTCAGAACCAATTTGCCCTAAAGAACCGGTTACTAGAATTTTTTTCATTTTCCCCACTCCTCATTTGCAAGCTATTCAAAAGATGTCGTTACTTAAATGATGCCCATTTCTTTTCCTACTTTTTCATACTTACGAATTGCTTCATCTAACATTTCTTTCGTATGAGCTGCTGTAGGCATATTACGAACGCGTCCTGTTCCTTTAGCTACAGTTGGGAACACGATAGATTTTGCATATACGCCTTCTTCATTTAGACGTTTACTAAATTCTTGTGTTAATACTTCGTCACCAATAATACAAGGTGTAATTGGCGTTTCACTTTCTCCAATGTTAAAGCCAAGTTCTTTTAACCCTTGTTTTAAATAGCGGCCATTTTCCCAGAGACGATCATGTAACTCTGTGCTTTCCATTAAAATTTCAATTGATCGCATACATGCAGCTGCATCAGCTGGTGTTAATGCTGTGGAGAATAAGAATGGACGTGAACGAACTTTTAACCAGTCAATTAAGTTTTGTTTCCCTGATACATATCCACCAATTACCCCAATTGCTTTTGATAATGTACCAATTTGGAAATCAACTTTATCAGATAGACCGAAATGCTTTACAGTTCCTGCACCTTTTCCAAGTACACCTGAACCGTGTGCATCGTCTACATATGTCATTAAATCTAATTCTTCTGCAATCTCAACAATCTCTGGTAATTTTGCAACATCTCCATCCATTGAGAAGACACCGTCTGTAATTACCATTAATTTATTGTAAAGACCTGATTCTTTCGCTGCGATTGCTTTTTGGCGTAAATCTTCCATATCTGAATGTTTATAAACGATGATTTTCGCTCTTGATAAACGACTACCATCAATAATAGAAGCATGGTTTAATTCGTCTGAAAGAATCGCATCATTTTTATCCATAACGGCTGAAATCGCTGCCATATTACAGTTAAATCCTGATTGGTAAGCAATTGCTGCTTCTGTATGTTTAAACTTTGCAATTGTCTCTTCTAATTTAATATGCAAATCTAAAGTACCGTTAATTGTACGAACAGCTCCTGCTCCAACGCCGTACTTATGAATTGCACCAATTGCTGCTTCTTGCAAACGGCTATCTGTTGCTAATCCAAGATAGTTGTTTGAAGATAAGTTAATATATTCTTTTCCGCCAATTGTAATGATCGGTCCATTTGAACTCTCAAGCGGATCAATTACGTTATAAAGCCCCTTTGATTTTAAATCCTCTAAATTTTCTTCTAAAAATTTCGCAAGTGTTTTACTAGACATTGTGAAGCCTCCCATCGTTCATGTAAGCGGATTATTGTCTTAATAGTTCTAATAATCCCTCTACTAGCTTAACACGTTTTTAGAATTTATTATAGAAAAATAGTTTAAAGTAACCGCTTACAATTCTAGATTATATATGATTCATTACAAGAAATCTATCATTTACTTTTCATATTTGGTAGAATAAAAAAAATATTTAAGGGGGCTTCAATCATGGCATTTACTGAATCTGATGTATATAATAACGAAGCATTTTTTGAACAATATATGAAACGAAGATACCGAGAAAATAGCCCAAATGAATCACTTGAAAAACCAGCCTTCTTTCAACTCATTGGTGATGTGAAAGGAAAGAAAATCCTCGATTTAGGCTGCGGTGACGCCAAGTTTGGCGAGGAATTATTAGAGAATGGCTGCCACTCTTACACTGGTATTGAAGGCTCCGAACTTATGTATGAAAAAGCTAAAAAACAACTAGAAAATAAAAATGGAACCGTCCATTGTTTAAACCTCAAAGACTACACATACCCTCCTTCTACTTTTGATTTAGTAACGTCTAGACTCGCCTTACATTATATTGAACATCTTCCTATCATTTTTCAAAATGTGTACGAAGCTTTAAAAACAAATGGAACCTTTACTTTTAGTGTTCAACACCCTGTTATTACTTCTTCATTTGAAAGCTTGCAAACGAGCGGAAAAAGAACAAGCTGGCTCGTCGATGATTATTTTAAAATGGGAAAACGCGTTGAACCTTGGATTGATCAAGAAGTTATTAAATATCATCGTACAACGGAAGAATATTTTACATTATTACAACAAGCTGGATTTACGATTACAAATATAAAAGAAGCTACACCAAATCAAACTTATTTTCAGAGCGAAGAAGAATATGAACGACGTTTACGAATTCCCCTCTTCCTACTATTCTCTTGCGAAAAATAAAAAAGACGATGAATCATCATCGACTTTTTTATTATCTCATTGCCTGAGCAACCTCTTTACGTACACGTCTTCCTTTTCCATGCGGAATACAAAGTGGCGTCCCAAATAACGGATCCGTACTAATTTGACATTCCATTCGGAACACATCACGTACTAGCTTCTCATCCACTACTTCTTCCGGCTTACCTTGTGCATATATTTGTTTATCTTGAATGGCAACAATATTGTCTGCATAACGGCATGCTAAATTTAAATCGTGTAATACCATAACAATTGTTCTTTGTTCTGTTTCATTTAATTCAAATAATAAATCTAGCACTTCAATTTGGTGAGTCATATCTAAATATGTAGTAGGCTCATCCAGTAAAATGATATCTGTATCTTGTGCAAGCGTCATTGCAATCCAAGCACGTTGACGTTGTCCACCTGAAAGAGCATGCACATCACGCTCAGCAAATTCTGTCATACCTGTTGCTGCAAGTGCTCTTTGTACCATTTCTTCATCTTTTTCTGACCATTGCTTCAGCCATGTTTGATATGGATAACGTCCTTGCTTTATAAGCTGCAATACTGTAAGTCCTTCTGGCGCTTGCGGTCCTTGCGGTAAAATTGCCATTTGACGAGCGATTTGCTTCGTTTGCATACTTTGAATGGCTTGATTATCTAACAAAATGTCACCCGTTGTTGGCTTTAACAATCTAGCTAGTGAACGTAATAAAGTTGATTTCCCGCAACCGTTAGAACCGATAAAGATTGTAATTTCGCCTTTTGGAATTTCTAAATTCAACTCATCAATAATAATTGTTTCACCATAAGACAACGTCAAACGTTTCGTCTCCAATGCTTTTTGCATATTCATCTCCCTTTATGAATTCCGACTTTTATAAAGTAAATAAATAAAATAAGGTGCACCAATTGCTGATGTAAATACCCCTGCTGGAATTTCAAGTGGTGTGAAAACTGTACGCCCAATTAAATCTGCAGCAAGTACTAAAATTGCACCAACAATAGCCGCAACTGGGAGTAATGCACCGTATAAAGAACCAACTAGTCTTCGTGAAATATGAGGTGCCATTAAACCGACAAACCCAATTCCTCCGGCGAAGGCAACTGCGCCACCAATTAAAGCTGTACTCAGTAATAACATGAATACGCGTGACTTCGTTAAAGGAACACCAAGTCCTACCGCAATATCATCCCCTAGCTCTTGTGCATTTAAATGTCTAGCAGCTATAAATGATATTACCGTTAAAATGAGAACCCACGGCGCAAGCACCATAACGTTTTGCCATGAAGAGCCGTAAACAGTACCTGTAATCCATACATTCGCTTGACTCGCTTGATAAATTGGCGCTAACAACATAAACAAAGTCGTTGCCGCTTTCGTTAATGCCCAAAAACCAACACCAATTAAAACAAGACTAATCGGTGATAATCCATCATTTCTCCATGCAAATAAATATACAAAAAGCGCTACAATCGTTGCCCCAGCGAAGGCTGCTAACGGCATATAATGAATGCTTACGGTTAGCGCATTATTTTTATCACTGAATATAGCTAAAAATAATACAACTGCAACACTTGCACCACCTGTAATCCCGATGATATCAGGAGAAGCCAGTGGATTTCGAACGAGACCCTGTAAAATACATCCTGCTACAGCAAGTGCGATTCCTACAAGGATGGCAATTAAAATACGCGGCATACGAAACTTGTTTACAACCATATTTGACATCGCATCGCCATTTCCAGTAATCGCTTGCCATACATCATACGGAGGAATTTTCATGTCTCCCATACCTGCACTCGCAAAAAATAATCCTATTAAAACAACTAGTAAACTGAATAAGACGAGACAAGCTCGTTTATACATTAAAAACGAGAGCCCGCCTTTTCCTATACGAAACGGAATATACTTCTTCATTTGCTAAGCCCTCTCTTACGTGCAATATAAATAAAGAATGGTGCCCCGATAAACGCTGTCATAACCCCTACTGGTACTTCTTGTGGCATAATGACATATCTTGCTGCTATATCAGCTAAGATTAATAGTATTGCACCTAACAATCCGCTATACGGTGCTCTCCACCTGTGATCTACTCCAACAAGAAATCTGGCAAAATGCGGAGTAACAATACCAATAAATCCAATCGGACCAGCGACTGCAACTGAACCACCAGACAACAGGACAATAATAAATAGTACGAATGATTTCATTAAAATCGTTCTTTGTCCAAGGCCTTTTGCAACGTCTTCCCCCATCATTAATGTATTTACTTTCCCTGCCATCATAAGAGATGCGATCCAGCCTACTAATAAATATGGGAATACAGATTGTAAAATTTCTAACTTTCTTCCTTGCACAGATCCGGCAAGCCAAAAAAGTACTTCTTCAAGCGCTTTTTCATTTAACACAAGTAATCCTTGCGTTAATGATGAAAATAACGCACTAATTGCGACCCCTGCTAACGTTAACTTAAGAGGCGTCGTCCCTTCTTTTCCTAAAGAACTAGAAGCAAATACAAGCACAGCTGCAATTGCTGCCCCTAAAAAGGCAATCCACGTGAAAGCTGATAATGATGTCACGGAAAAAATAACAATTGCTACAACTATGAAGAAAGCAGCACCTGAATTTAATCCAATAAAATCTGGAGAAGCAAGTGGATTCTTTGTTAAAGTTTGCATAAGACAACCGGCAATGGCTAAACTAGCACCAACACTAGCTGCAATTAATGCCCTTGGTAAACGCACATTTTGAATAATAATATGTTCATTGGAACCATTAAAATGAAAAAAAGCATCTAACGCTAATTTCCAGCTCGTATTTGTATATCCGAAAATAATACTTCCCCAAATACAAATAATGACTGCAATGATTCCAACAAATAATCCAATCCATTTTGCTTGATTTGTTTTTAATAACATGCAGCGTTTCCCCTTCAATGTATAATGATACGTTGTAAGTGTATTTCAACTTAATTCTCATTGTCAACGATAATGAGAACTATTTTCATTGATATGTATTGACAATCAAAAGATAAAAGCTTAATATCATGCTTGCTATTGAAAAAACTTCTCAGTATGTAGGGGGTACATAATGAATTTAACACGAAAGAAATCGTTTACAGTATTTGTATTTTTACTAGCCTTTTCATTACTTTTAAGTGCTTGTGGAAAATCAAATACGAAAGAGGAAACAAAAGAAGATACAAAAAAAGAAATGATTACGGTGGAACACGCAATGGGTAAAACAGAAGTTCCTGCTAATCCAAAACGTGTAGTCATTTTAACAAATGAAGGAACTGAAGCTTTACTTGAACTAGGTGTGAAACCAGTTGGGGCTGTAAAATCTTGGACTGGGGATCCATGGTATCCACATATTAAAGATAAAATGAAAGATGTAAAAGTTGTTGGTGATGAAGGACAAGTGAACGTGGAAACAATCGCTTCTTTAAAACCAGACTTAATTATCGGTAACAAAATGCGTCACGAAAAAGTGTACGAGCAACTAACAGCAATTGCACCTACTGTGTTCTCTGAGACGCTACGTGGTGAATGGAAAGATAACTTCAAATTTTATGCAAAAGCATTAAATAAAGAAAAAGAAGGTCAAAAGGTTTTAGCTGATTACGATAAAAGTATGAAAGATTTAAAAGCTAAACTAGGCGATAAAGTAAATCAAGAAATCTCTATGGTTCGCTTCATGCCTGGTGATGTTCGTATTTATCATGGTGATACATTCTCTGGTGTTATTTTAAAAGAGCTTGGATTTAAACGCCCTGGTGACCAAAATAAAGACGACTTTGCAGAGCGTAACGTGTCTAAAGAACGTATTTCAGCAATGGATGGTGATGTATTATTCTACTTCACATTCGACAAAGGAAACGAGAAAAAAGGCTCTGAATTAGAAAAAGAATATATCAATGATCCTCTATTTAAAAATTTAAATGCAGTAAAAAATGGTACAGCATACAAAGTTGACGACGTTATTTGGAATACAGCTGGTGGTGTAATGGCTGCTAACCTACTATTAGATGATATCGAAAAACGCTTTGTTAAATAATATTCCCTTAACCAGCTCCCCTTCTATGGAGCTGGTTATTTTTCAATTCACTTAAATGTCACATTATTTCATTTTGTATTTTTATTCTCAATATGTTATATTGTAAAAGTAAATAGAATATATTTTCTCTATATCAGAATAAATATTTTAATCTAAATTTCCTGATTAATCACTATTTTATTTTCTTTTAGAATTCAATTATTACATTTGAAAACGCTTATTATCTAGTTTTCAGGGAAAAATACAGTAACGGTTGAAGAAAAATAGATTTTTTTAGAAATTTTCTTTCTATTTCCATATAATTCTATTGACTTCTAAATATTTTGTGAATTAAAATAATTACATAAATATCCGTTATACAGGATTAGGGGGAAACAAAAATGGATGCAGCTTTAAAATTAGACAAAGCTGGAGAGCAACAATCACCAAAAAAACATCCACCTGGATTATATTTGTTGTTCTTTACAGAGGCATGGGAAAGATTTAGCTATTACGGAATGCGTGCCTTAATAGTTCTTTATTTATCAACGAGCTTAATAAGCGGCGGTTTAGGATTTGATAAAGCAACTGCAGTGCAAATTTACAGTATTTTCACAATGCTAGTATATTTCACACCAATTATAGGCGGTTGGCTAACTGACCATTTCATATCGAAACGTCACGCCATTACTATTGGTGGTATCATCATGGCAATTGGTAACTTCGTACTATTTTCAATGAACACGAAAACTGGAGTTTTCTTAGGATTAGGATTATTAGTTATTGGTAACGGATTCTTCAAACCAAATATTTCGACTTTATTAGGTCAATTATATAGTGAAAATGATTCTCGTCGTGATAGTGCCTTCACTATCTTCTACATGGGAATTAACTTAGGCGCTCTTATTGCTCCAATCATTTGCGGTTATTTCGCAGATTATAAATATGGATTCTTAACAGCTTGTATTGGTATGATTATTGGACAAATTATATTTAACTTATTAGCACCTCGTTACTTAGGATCAATAGGAACAACTGTTGTCGGTAAAAAGTCTAAAGAAAAAAATGCAAAAGCAATTGAGAAAAAACCTTTAACAACACAAGAGAAAAAACGTACTACTGCAATTTTAATTTTAACTTGTTTCGTTGTATTCTTCTGGGCAGGATTTGAACAAGCTGGTAGTTCTTTAACACTTTACACAGATAAGTTCGTGGATCGTACAATTGGTGGATTTACAATTCCAACACCTTGGTTCCAATCTGTAAACCCACTATTCATTATCTTACTAGCATTACCGGTTTCTGCATTATGGATTAAACTTTCAAAAACGAAAAATGGTGACTTAAAAATCCCAACAAAAATGGCATTTGGTATGATTTTACTAGGGATTGGATATTTAGTTCTAACTTTAGCTGTATTAAAAACTGGTAGCGATGAAGGTAATATTGCAATGAAAGCAAACTTACTATTCATTGTATTCACTTACATGTTCCATACAATCGGTGAATTATTCTTATCACCAATCGGATTATCTATGGTAAGTGCAATCGCTCCTGTTAAATTAGCATCATTATTAATGGGTGTATGGTTAGCTGGTACTGGCTTCGCAAACTTATTAGCAGGACAATTAGCTGCCTTCACTCAATCTTTAGGATATTTAGAAGTATTCGCAAGCATCGGTGTTATCGTAATCGTGCTAGGATTAGTACTTCTTATGTTCTCTAAGAAAATTGCACATATGATGGAATAGGAAATAAAAAGACGCTTCTAAACATTTAGAAGCGTCTTTTCTATTACTTCTCCTCTAAAGCCGTCACGTTCACGTGAACGCTTTCTCCAGGATTAGATACATCATACACTTGAGCAACTCCACTCTGCTCGTCACAGCTCTCAATCCATACTGGTACGCCCTCATATGTAACGTCAATGCTACTTGAAGAAGATAAGATTTGTTTCACACGTTTTACATCCATACTACTACTCCTCCTTTTCCTTACTACACTCCTTTCTATCTTTTCTTTTCCCTTTAGAATATATTCCATATAACAACATGTTAATTGATAACCTTTTCTTCCTTACATGCTAACATTTACTCTCATATCACCTTTCTGACAAATAAAAAAAGACGTATATCCCACACGTCTTTTTCCATAATATTCAAATTTTAAGAAAATAATGTTTTTACAACTTCACTTACTTTATCATTATGAATTTGATAATACACTTCTAGTCCTCGTCTTTCAAAGCGCACTACTTTATTTTGTTTTAATTTCGTTAAATGTTGCGAAACCGTTGATTGTGGAATTTCTAACACTTCCTGTAATTGTGTTACATTACAAGTTCCACGTTGCATTAGTTCCATTACTAGGCGTAAACGTAACGGATGCGCTAACGCTCTTAACATTTGTACATCTTCTTCTGAAATACGACATTCGAATTGATTTTGGCTCATAAAGTTCCCCTCATTTTCGTTTTTATTTTCTTTTTATTTATTTATATATCTGTTCTTATATTTCCTGTTACGACATAACTTTATCAACCTATAATGCTGAAAATTTTTTCCACCTTTATCAGGAAAGAATTCAGGAAAAATTCCTTGCTGATTTTGAATATTATACTATATGATATAATGAAAAAGCAAAAGTAAGGGCTATGAATACTTTGCTTACAAACGTTGTTTTATCAAGCTTTTTGTTATATTTTCACCTCACTGCAACGTACAGTAACGATATTGTAAAATACCGTCTATAATTGATAACCTATCGTAACGTATTCGGGTTATATTTAACCTCTTTGTTATGCTAAAAGGAATTTTCAGTAAAAAAAGATAATGTAATATTAAAAATTGACTTATTGTTGTTTTAATTCGTATTGTACTTGCTCAGACTGTTATTCAAAACTTCCTATTAAATGCATTTGGTTTCTCTTTCTTACTAGATCAACTCAGACCAGCATGTGACACCTATCAAATTTCAACATCCTATATACTTAATGCAAAGACGTCATCTAACATATAAGATTAATGATATACGAACAAATAAAACAATATAGAAATAACTTCAAAAAGCAAACTCAAATCTATTTGAGTTTGCTTTTTGTCTACTTTATGAACAAAGCATTTCTTTTAATACTATTATGGAATAATTATACTTTTTTACGTTGACAATAGTGTTGAAGGAGAATATACTAAGCATGTAAGTTGATTGTGAATTGTTTCACAAATAATGTGAATTTCTTCACATAAAATAGATAGGAGTTGTCATTATTATGAGTACTTGGACACAAATTTATGACCCATTAAACAATATTTGGTTATCTGCACTAATCGCAGCACTTCCAATTTTCTGCTTCATCATTTGTTTAATGGGACTGAAAATGAAAAGTTACATGGCTGGTCTTTACAGTGTGATTGTCGCTATTATTCTTGCTATATTCGTTTATAAAATGCCAGCAACCGTAGCTGTAGCATCTGCCGGATTCGGTGTTTTATCTGGATTTTATCCAATTTGTACTATCGTTATCGCAGCAATTTTCCTTTACAAATTAACTGTTAAAACAGAGCAATTCAACATCATTCGTGATAGTATTTCAAGCATTACAAATGATCAACGTTTACAAGTATTATTAATCGCTTATTCTTTCGGTGCTTTCTTAGAAGGCGCAGCTGGTTTAGGGGTTCCAGTTGCTATTACAGCTGCATTACTTGTGGGTATGGGCTTTAATCCATTAAAAGCAGCAGGTATTTGTTTAGTAGCTAACATCGCTGGTGGTGCTATGGGTGCTATGGGTATCCCAGTTACAGTACCAGCACAATTAACTGAGCTAGACGCATTAACTATCGGTCGTCAAACTGTTCTTATTTTACCATTCATTAGTATTGTTTTACCTTTCTTACTTGTTTCAATGGTTGATGGAATTAAAGGTATTAAAGAAACTTGGCAAGGTATTCTTGTAAGTGGTTTTTCTTTCGCTATAACTCAGTTCCTTGTGACTTACTTCTTAGGTGCAGAACTTACTAATATTTTCGCAGCCGTTGTAAGTATGGTTTCTCTAGCATTATTCTTACGTGTTTGGCAACCAAAATCTTCTTCTACAGAAGAAAAACAAGAAAAACAAGAATCTCATACATTCAATCAAATTTTATATGCTTGGTCTCCATTCGTATTCTTAACTGCATTCGTAACAATCTTTAATTTAAAACCAATTAAAGCTTTATTTGCTCCGGATGGCGCACTAGCAAACTTAGTATTTAACATTCAGTTCCCTGGTCTTCATAATGCTGTTATGAAAACTACACCAATTACAAAAGCTGATACACCTTTCGCGGCTGTTTTCAAGTTTGATGTATTCTCATCTACAACTACTGCAATCGTATTAGCAATTATTGTTTCACTTATCGTTTACCGCGTAAAAGGTAAAATGGTTAAAGAATTAATAGTAGAAACAATGAAAGAACTAAAAGCTCCAGTATATACAATCTGTAGCGTTATCGCTTTAGCCTACGTAGAGAACTACTCTGGTATGTCATCTACACTTGGACTGGCATTCTCTTCTACTGGTAATGCATTCCCAGTTCTTTCTCCAATCTTAGGATGGATTGGCGTATTCATTACAGGTTCAGTAGTATCAAGTGGTTCATTATTCGCACCGCTTCAAGCAGTAACTGCAGATCAATTAAATATCGTTCCTTCTACTCTTGTTGCATTAAACGTAGTAGGTGGTACAATGGCAAAAATGGTTTCACCACAATCTGTAGCCGTTGCTTGTGCAGCAGTTGGACTAGTTGGTAAAGAGTCTGCCCTATTTAAAACAGCGATGAAATACAGTTTAATCTTCTTAGCTATTATTAGCTTACTTCAATTAAACTCTGTATTTAATATCTTTTAAAAAAACACCGATCCATTTGGATCGGTGTTTTTTTCATATTACATCTTCTTATTCTTTAATAAAGAAGCTCCAGCAATTTCAGGATGCGTCATTTCGAATGGATCTAAAATAATATCTAATTCTTCTTCTGTCAGTACACCATGTTCTAAACATAGCTCCCTAACAGATTTTCCTGTTTCAATTGCTTCACGTGCAATACGAGATGCTGCTTCGTAACCAATATGAGGGT
This sequence comes from Bacillus cereus group sp. N6, assembly GCF_016483705.1. Lineage (NCBI taxonomy): Bacteria > Bacillati > Bacillota > Bacilli > Caryophanales > Bacillaceae > Bacillus > Bacillus cereus group sp. N6. The sequence continues at coordinate 17,338 of NZ_JAEHBI010000052.1, read as the reverse complement.
TCACCGCTGTAATAATTCCAACACTTTTCTCTACATATTGCTTCAGCAATTCTTCATTTGCTGTAATTCCTTTAATACAATATTCACGGAATACACGGAATCCGTTATTCATAATACTAATAGATTGAATTAAATTAAATACGAGTACAGGCTCCATTACGTTTAACTCTAATTGTCCTGCTTCTGATGCTAAGCAAATTGTATGATCATTACCAATTACTTGGAAAGCAACTTGATTAATTACTTCTGCCATAACAGGATTTACTTTACCTGGCATAATAGATGAACCTGGTTGGCGAGCTGGTAATTGAATTTCCGCCAATCCAACACGTGGACCAGATGCCATAATACGAAGATCCTTTGCAATTTTAGACATATTCATCATACATACTTTTAATGCGGCAGATACTTCTGTGTATGCATCTGTGTTTTGCGTTGCATCAACTAAATGCTCTGCACCAACAAGTGGGAATCCGCTAAATGTTCGCAAGTGTTTAACCACTTGTTCAATGTACGTAGGGTTTGCATTTAATCCCGTACCAACAGCTGTCGCCCCCATGTTCACTTCATATAAATGTTGGCGAGACTGTTTAATTCTTTTTATATCACGTTCAAGCACTCGGCTATACGCTTCAAATTCTTGTCCAAGACGAATCGGAACAGCATCTTGTAAATGTGTACGTCCCATTTTAATGACGTGGTCGAACTCTTTTGCTTTTTCACGGAAAGCAGCATGAAGTTCTTCCATTGTAATAAGAAGTTCTTCTAACATCATAAGAGTTGCAATATGAATTCCCGTTGGAAACGCATCATTCGTTGATTGAGCCATGTTCACATGCGTGTTTGGGCTAATTTTCACATACTCGCCTTTTTCACATCCCATACGTTCTAAAGCTCGATTAGCGATTACTTCATTTGTATTCATATTAATAGAAGTTCCAGCACCGCCTTGGATTGGATCCACGATAAATTGATCATGGAATTTCCCATCAACAATTTCTTGCGCTGCCTCTGCAATTTCATATCCAATGTCTTTAGCTAAGTAACCAGTATCCATATTTGCAAGTGCCGCCGCTTTTTTCACAATTGCCATTGCCGTAATGAGTGACGGATGAATGCGATATCCTGTAATCGGGAAGTTTTCTACAGCACGTAATGTTTGTACCCCATAATAAGCTACACTCGGTACTTCCTTTTCACCTAAAAAATCTTTCTCTATACGTATATCCTTCGTTGCTATCATTTTCATCACCTATACTTTTCATTCTAAATCCTTATCTAAAAAATTCGCCTCTAAAAAAACGAGTATCATTCAGAAGAATTTTTCAGTATCCACCTTCACTATATAGCACCTTTTTTGAAAGCGCAAACATTTATTTTTCTATATATACCTTTTATAAAGTGAAACTTTAATCAGTGGGGGTTTTGTTGATCCCCCACCTAACTTCTTCGCTTTCGCTGAATTTTGAAGTAGGGGTCTTACTGCCCACAAATAGCTTGATAAAAATTTATAGAAAATCATTCTTCTACCTTCTTTATTTCCACTCGTTTAATTTGATGCATATCCTTTTCAAGAACTTTAAAAGAAAAGCCGTGTTTTTCAATAATATCTCCTTCAGCAACGATTTGCTTTTGTACCATAATCCAGCCACCAATTGTATCTACATCAGCAGCGATTAAGTGTAGGCCAAATAAATCATTTACTTCACTAATAAGCACTTTTCCCTCTACGATTTTATAGCCTTCACTTATATGCTCTATAGGCGGGTGTTCATCTTCATCGTATTCATCTCGGATTTCTCCAACAATTTCTTCTAAAATATCTTCTAGTGTAACGATCCCCGCTGTACCACCATATTCATCATATAATACAGCTAATGGAATTCGTTTTCTTTGCATTTGTAATAGCAAATCATGAATAGGAATATTTTCTAACACTTCAATAACTGGTCTTGTATATGGCTTAATCGAGCACCCCTCGTCTCGATTACCATCCATATAACGAATAAATAAATCCTTTACATTAACCATCCCAATAATTTCATCTTTATCTTCACCAAATACGGGATATCTCGTGTACTTTTCTTGTGCGATTATTTTAATATGTGTTTCAAATGGTTCGTCCTCATATAAACCTACAACTTCCGTACGAGGTACCATAATTTCCTTTGCGACTCTATTATCGAATTCAAAAATATTATTTACATATTTAAATTCCCTTTGATTAATCTCTCCGCTCTCATAACTCTCGGATAAGATTAATCGTAATTCTTCCTCCGAATGAGCAACTTCATGTTCAGAAGCCGGATGTAATCCGAATAACCCTGTCACAAGCCTTGCAGAACCATTTAAAGCCCAAATAAACGGATACATTACTCGGTAAAAGTAAATAATTGGCTTCGATAATAATAAGCTAACTTGTTCTGCCCTTTGTATAGCGAGCGTCTTCGGAGCAAGTTCACCAATGACAACATGTAAAAACGTAATAACTGCAAAGGCAATAATAAATGAAACTGTACTTGCAATTGCAGGAGATAGGTGTAGTTTTAAAAACAACGGCTCGAGTATATGTTTTATAGTGGGCTCTCCTAACCACCCAAGCCCTAAAGCAGTAATTGTAATACCTAACTGACATGCTGATAAATACTCATCTAAATTCGAAGTTACTTTTTTAGCTGCCAATGCTCCTCGTCGTTTCTCACTAACGAGTTGATCAATACGACTGCTACGTACCTTAATAATTGCAAACTCAACAGCCACAAAAAATGCTGTTAACGCAATAAGGATGGCTACCATCAATAATTTTAAAATATCCACATATGTCCTTTAGCTTTCTTAGCTAAAGTTACACCTCCTTTAAAAAAGAAGTTTCACTTTAGTTTCTTCATTTATTTGAAAGCAACCCTATATAAAATTCACCAATTTCAAGCCTCATACAATTCTAAAGGCAAGCCATCAGGATCTTGGAAAAAGACAAATTTTTTATCCGTAATTTCATCCATACGTATCGCTTCAGTCTCCACACCGCATTGTTTTAAATGGTTTACAGCTTCTTCTATATTTGTAACAGCAAATGCTAAATGTCTAAGTCCAGCTGCTTCTGGAAAACTCGGGCGCTCAGGTGGACTAGGAAATGAAAATAATTCAATTTGATACTCTTCCCCTACACATAAATCTAACTTATAAGAATCTCGTTCTTTTCTATATACTTCATTTATCGCTTTAAAACCTAATATCCGAGTATAAAAATCCTTTGACAGTTCATAATTCGAACAAATAATTGCAACGTGGTGCACTCTACATATATTCATGCTCTCTCTATTCCTTTCTTTACCAAAGATGCATATTCTCCCTTGAAATGAAAAACATATATAGCAGAATATCTCTTTTAGGGGGCTTACTATGAAATTTATTACTTTTTTCGTGGGACTTATCGTTGTTTTCTTCCTTGCTTATATTGCTAGCAACAATAAGAAACATATTAAATTTAAACCAATTTTCATCATGCTTATTATACAGTTGATTTTAACCTATTTATTATTAAATACAGAAATCGGCCTCATACTTATTCGGGTCATTTCCAGTCTGTTTACAAAGCTACTCGAGTATGCTGCTGATGGTATAAACTTTGTATTTGGCGGTCTTGCCAATAAAGGTGAAATGTCATTTTTCCTTACTGTATTATTACCAATTGTCTTCATTTCCGTCTTAATTGGTATACTACAACATTTCAAAATACTACCATTTTTTATTCATTGGATCGGTTACTTCCTTAGCAAAATAAATGGTCTTGGGAAATTAGAATCTTACAACGCTATCGCCTCTGCCATTGTCGGCCAATCAGAAGTTTTTATTACAGTTAAAAAGCAATTAGCTCAAATTCCAAAACACCGTCTTTATACACTTTGTGCTTCTGCCATGTCAACCGTATCTATGTCTATCGTAGGTGCCTATATGACAATGATTGAGCCTAAATATGTAGTAACCGCACTCGTTCTCAATTTATTTAGTGGTTTTATTATCATACTCATCATCAATCCTTACGACGTGAAAGATGACGAAGATATTTTAGAAATTAAAGGCGAAAAGCAAAGCTTTTTTGAAATGCTTGGAGAATACATTCTAGATGGCTTTCGCGTAGCCATCGTTGTCGGCGCTATGCTCATCGGATTCGTCGCATTAATTAGCTGCATTAATGACCTATTCCTCATTATATTCGGCATTACTTTCCAGCAATTAATCGGCTACGTATTTGCGCCTGTTGCATTCCTTATCGGTGTACCAAGTTCTGAAATTGTCACAGCTGGTAGCATTATGGCAACGAAGCTTGTAACGAATGAATTTGTGGCAATGATGGACCTTAGTAAACTTTCTAATAGCCTTTCTCCCCGTACAGTGGGTATCATTTCTGTTTTCCTCGTTTCTTTTGCCAACTTTTCTTCTATCGGCATTATTTCAGGTGCAGTAAAAGGGTTAAACGAAGAACAAGGAAACGTCGTTGCCAGATTTGGCCTTAAATTACTATATGGAGCTACTCTCGTTAGCATTTTATCTGCAATTATCGTAAGCATTATGTTGTAATTAGGTAAAATTTTATCATTTTCTTATCCCTATCTTTTGTATACAATAACGAATAGGTGTCTTATAAATAATCAAGACATCTATTTTTTATACATGTACAATCGCTTTTATTTAGCGTACAATATTTTTTATGTGTTTGAATGCGCTTCTAGATGTATACACTTTGATAGTTTTAAAGGAGAAAAATGATGAAATCCGATATGAACAAAGACACCCGAGCCAAAAACGGACGCTCAAAGAAAAAACGCCTACTTTGGTTCCTTCTTATTCCATTACTGATTATAGCACTTGGAGCAGGGGGCTACTCCTTCCATATATACAGTAAAGCAAAGTCTGTATTAAGTAATGCCTATTCTGAACTGGGCCGCGGGGATAAATCCAGCAAACGTGAAAAAGCTGTGAAACCTATGACTGACAACATTTCCGTACTTATTATGGGTGTTGATGAAAGTGATATTAGGGACAAGAGTTATGGAAAAGCAACTCGTACGGATGCGCTATTACTTGCAACAATTAATAAAAACGATAAATCTGTTAAACTTGTGAGTATTCCACGTGACTCACGTGTCTACATTAAATCACGTGATAAATACGATAAAATTACACATGCGCACGTATTCGGTGGTGTGGACAGCACAATTGATACAGTGGAGAAATTTTTAGATGTTCCAGTTGATTACTATGTAAAATTCAACTTTAAATCATTTATCAAGATTGTCGATTCTCTTGGTGGTATTACTGTCGATGTTCCGGTTGAGTTTACAGAACAAAATAGTAAAGACGAAGCAGATGCAATTCACCTCAAAAAAGGACGTCAACATTTAAATGGAGAAGAGGCATTAGCACTAGCTAGAACTCGTCATATCGATAGTGATTATATGCGCGGTCAACGACAACAGCTTGTTTTAGAAGCTATTGCTGCAAAAGCACTATCTCTTAATTCCATTAATAAAATCGGTGGCCTCTTAGACGCTGTCGATAAAGACTTAAAAACAAATTTAACTTTTGATGATATGATGACAATTGCCAAAAATTCAATGGATTCCAATTTAAAAATGGACAAAATGCAAGTAGAAGGTACTGATAAATATATAGGTGGTATTTATTATTACGTTCCAAATGAAAAAAGCGTCAATAATATTTCGACAACACTACAAGAACATCTCGGTGTTACGAATAAAAATGAACATAAAAAATTATAATAAAAAGGCTGCTAGATCTTTCTAGACAGCCTTTTTATTATAATTTTCAACATATTTCTCGTGCATATTGTGACAAAAAGAGACAATTATTACAACAGTGTAACATTTTTTACAAAAACATTACACGCATAGTGGAAATAATAGTATACTAGTACGTACATAATGTTATTTTCATCATTTTTATACAAAAAATGTAATACATATATTTATACAAAAATTTCTGGGGGGAAATAAATGAAGCTAAGTAAAATACTGATCGGTTCTGCAATTACTGGAGGCATATTACTTTGTGTAGGCGGTGTTGGTGGATATCAATATGTATCCAAACTAAATAATCAATTAGATACTACTGCATTACCAAATACTACATTTGAAGGTATTTCTCTCGATGGAAAAAATAAAAAAGATATTCAAGCAATTATTAATCAAAAGGTAACTGAATTAGATCAAAAATCTCTTACCTACATATTCCAAAATGATAAACAAACGTACACATGGAAAGATTTAGGGATAAATTATAAGGAAAAAGATATTATTGACAAAATCTTTAAAGAACAAGAAGGAAACGCAATGAATCGTTACCAAATGCGGAAGCAGGCCGAAAACGGTGAATTAAAACGTGACTATAAATTAACAGCTCAATTAAATACAACTGCTTATGAAAGCTTTATGAAGGATAAATATAATGAAACATTAAAAAATCCTATTAATGCAGAATTAAGTGTTGAAGGCTCTACAGTAAATATTAGCCAAAGTCAAAATGGAGAAAAAATTGATAAAGGAAAATTAACTGATTTAACGCAGCAGGCCATTACTTCTGGCTCATCGGACGTTACATTACCAGTTACACTCTTAAAACCTGAGCGTTCTACAGAAGATATACAGAAAATGGGGATTAAAGAAGTAATTGCTGAATATTCAACTCCAATGGCTGGTCGGAATGGAAACCAGTCCTATAACGTAAATAAGTCAGCTAATACTTTAAGTGGAGTTATTGTCGCACCTGATGAAACGTTTAGTTTTAATGGCCGTGTTGGCGTAACGGATGCTGCCCATGGTTATAAATCCGCAGCAGTATTTTCACAAGGTAAAGTTATACAAAGTGCAGGCGGAGGCGTTTGCCAAGTTAGTAGCACTTTATATAGCGCAGCTTTAAGAGCAGATTTAGGAATTGTTTCTCGAAGCAATCATTCTATGCCCGTAAATTATTTACCACTTGGGCAAGATGCAGCAGTGGCAGATTATGGTCCGGATTTAAAATTTAAAAACAATACAGGCAATCATATTTATATTCAAGCATTTTCAAATGGCGGTAGTATTACTACTCGCATTTTTGGTACAAATACTGGTAAAAATGTTGAAGTTTCTTCTCAAGTAGTTAGTAGAACTGGTGATAAAATAACAGCGGTTACGTATAAAAAAGTAACACAAAACGGTGAAGTAGTATCAAATGGACAAATTTCAAAAAGCGTATATAAAAGTGCCCCAACACAATGAGACACCATCAAATTGGCAAACAAAAAAGGCGTGATCTATTCACGCCTTTTTCTTTTGCAATAATAGTAAAAAAGCTTCCAGATGGTCTTTCGTTTCTTCTAAAGACCACATACGATTTCCTTGCTTCGCAACTAATACGCACGCCTCTTCCCAAGCGCTCTTTTTCTTCATATATAATAATTCATCGCGTAACTTCAAAACAATTTCTTCATCCTCTTGCTCTAGAAACTCTTCCATCACGCCTACTATTTCATCCTCATGGATACTTAACGTACAATACGATTTGAGAAAATATTGTAATGTCGTATACATATTTACTCCCCCTTCTTATTTATCTGATGGATAAGAAGTAATGATCTTATATCCTAAATCTCCTGACTTATCTCTCGCCAAAACAGTAACAGTTTTTACTAACTTGTCTTTTACATTCATATTTTTCTTTATTACCGTTTTTCCAACTGGGAATGAATGAGTTGTATTTAATACGAGACGAGCCTCTTTAGAATTTTTTAACCAATCTTGAATTTCCTTATCATGCTGCTTCAAACTATCTTTTACAGCTTTCGTCGCTGTTTCCTTATCATAGTATGTACTTGCCGCTGATACTTTATCTGTCTTCAAGCGATTCTTCAAATCCTCTTCTGATTTTCCTACATGTCTTTCAATCGTATGACCATTTTTAGGTGGCCCTTCCATTTCATCTAAAATATTATCACTAATTTTTTCTACTGATGTCGATTGATTCCCTGTTTGTTTCTCTGTTTTTTGTTCTTTTCCTGCACATCCACTTAAGATCAGCATTAATGCCAATAAACTACTCAAGAGAAGACTACTTATTCGTTTCATAATATCACCTCTTCCATGATTATTATCGTAACTTCACTAAAAGTCAATTTCACAACGAAAAAACATATACATTTTTAAAATTCCTCATCAATTTTGCCATATTACCACCCTAGTTTCATCAAACTACTATTTTGGACCCTCTCCTAAATATACCCCTATGTTTTTATAATTATTTCCCAGATTAAATCACCCCTAAAATAGCTAAACATTCCCTTTAAAAAAGAGTTTTTTGGTGATTTTCTAAAAAATAAAATATACCCCCAATTCAATATACCCAATACCTATATAAGGTATATTGATGGTGTTTTATCAACGTTTTCTACATTATGTAAATTTGTGCTTGCCTACACAATGGAAATATGGTGTAATGCAAAAAAAGATAAAGGATTTTAAACAATGGCTGAAACAATTCAAAACTTCTTAACAGACTATTATTCAATCGCAATTCCACTTAGTATCTTAATTAACATCATCATCAGTCTTTTAGGTTTTATCCCTAGTATTTTTTTGACCGCTATTAACATACAGCTCTTTGGTGTAACAAACGGGACCATTATTTCGATCGCAGGTGAGGCATTAGGGGCTATTATCTCGTTTTATATTTATCGTATAGGCCTTCAGAAATTCACTCACAACAAAGCAAATAAGTATCCAAAGGTAGAACGCCTACTTTATGTAGAAGGTAGAGAGGCCTTTCTACTCGTTCTATCGTTTCGATTCATACCTTTCATCCCATCAAGTATCGTTACTTTATTTGCCGCTCTAGGCAAAATGTCATTACTCTCTTTCAGTATTGCCAGCACAATAGGTAAAATACCGGCTTTGTTAATCGAAGTATATTCTGCCTATCATGTCATGAATGGAACGAATGAAGCGAAGTGGATTGTAACAATAGCGGGTTGTGTTGGATTGTTTTATTTGTGGAAAAAATGGAGAAAAAAATAAAGAAGGAGCCTATGCTCCTTCTTTATTTTTGAAGTATTTTATTAATAATACTCTCTTAAACCTTTAGTTTACACCAACAGCACTAAATGATTGCTTAACTGCTGCTACTTCCGCAGAAGTCGCACCATATAAATCAGCTGCAGCTTGTACTGCACCAGCACGAGCTTGGCTAAATGTAGTAGATTGCGTGAAATATTGTGTATTTGCACGGTAATAAATTGCACCTAACTTATCTTTACCAATACCAGTTACAGTTACACCAGAATGTGTACCACCATTTGCTAATAAATAAGCTTGTTTGTTAATGATACCACTGTTCGTATGAACTCCACCGTTATCACTTGAACCAGTGTAACGCTTAGAATAATGATCTGGATCACCATATTTCGCCGGATCACTCATAGAGCGAAGTGCGTCTCCTGCTTTACCAGGCGTGTAAATATCTTCACCAATCTCCCAATCTGGATTACGGTTATCATAGAACTCTACTAATGTACCAAAGATATCAGAAATTGCTTCATTTAATGCTCCTGATTCATTTTGATAAATTAAATTCGAGCTATTTTCCGTAACCGCATGCGTTAATTCATGACCAATTACATCAATTCCACCAGATAATGAAGTAAACGTTACACCATCACCATCTCCGTATACCATTTGTGATCCGTTCCAGAATGCATTATTATAATTACTTCCGTAATGAACTGTTGATTTTAACGGCGCTCCTGCATCATTAATAGAATTTCTATTAAATGTAGCTTTATAGTAATCATATGTTTTACCTGCATAGTAATGAGCATCTACCGCTGCTGCATCATACGCTGCATTGAAAACATTATCTGCATCTGCCCATAATGTTCCTGGTAATGTTGAACGATTTTTCGCATCATATGTGAAAATCGTTGCCCCGCGTGTATTATCTTGTAAGTAGTAAGATGATCCAGATAACGTTGTATTAAGCGATTTCGTATCTCCTAATACCCCTTTACCAGTTCCTACTTTATTTGTTCCTGTTACAGGCTTTACAACTGCTTTTGCATCTTGCTTAGGAGCCTCTTGTTTAACTGGTGACTTATCATCATTCGTCACATGATCGATTGTATTAAACTTATTTAATACTTTACCGCTTTCTGCTTCAATGAAATAGTAGTAGTTTCCTGGGCTTGGATCTAAGAAGTTTAGATTTACAACGTATGCATATGTTGTTTCTTCACCATTTTGATATACATATAAGTCCGCTTTTGGTTCTACCTCATACTTAGGTGTAACACCTAAATCTTTTTGCGCAATTTCAATTGCTTTTGCGCCCTCGATCTTATTTTTATTCTTCAACTTTTCTTTTTTGTCTAAATCAGGTGCAACTGTTCCAGACAATACTTTTAAAGAACCATCTTTACTTACATGAGCTACTTGAGTAGAACCCCATACAGGTACTCCTACGTATACTTGTTGCATACGTACTACTGTTGAATCAGTTACAGCATCTTTTTTCACTTGTTTTACTTTGAAAGAATCTTGCGCACTCTTTTCCCCTAACTTATAATCACCTTTTGCTGCGTTTAAGTAATCAAACACAACAGATTCTGCTTTCTTACCAGTCGCTCCAGTTAGATCACCAGAAATAAACTCAGGTGATTGCACCGTTTCATTGTACTTCTTCGTAGAGAGCACATTTTTAGAATCTGCAAATGCAGAGCCTGTCCCTCCAAACGTTGTAACTGCCATTCCTGCCGCTAACACTAACGCTAAACTTTTCTTTTTCATGAATCTTCCCCCTAATAAATTATTTTTTGAAAAAGAGTAGTTTTATCGTAGCACTATGTTTCTACTATTAATATACTAAAAATTCAAATAATTATTTTCTCAAGTTTTGTAGAATTTTGAGGAACAAATATTGAAAAAACCCCTTTCCGATTGGAAAGGGGTTTTTATTAAGAATTTATTACTTCTATTAGTTCTTTAGCTTGACCATACATATCTCCAGTCCAAGCATATTGAGGTTCTAACACTACTAATATAGCCACTAATGCTAGTGCACCAAAAATCATTTTCTTCATATTCATCTTCCTCCCTTTTCTTCTAATAAATTAATAGTTAGTCTATAATACCGATTACTTTCTTGGAATTCTAATACTTCTTCATGATATTTTGCTAATTCTAAATATACCTTTTTTAAATCTTTTTTATTTTCCTCTTGCTTAAAAAATGTTAAAGCTTCTGTTTCTAAAAACTTTTTATACACCCCCTTCTCTTCAAAATATTTATATTGAAGTATTAAAAGTGTATATAACATACTTTTATACTTCTCATCTCTTTTCGCAACTTCTATCCCTTTATTAATCCACTCTTTTACTTCTTCAAATTCCTTCAATTCAATACATTGCAATGCAATCTCATATACAGCATCAATGTAATCTAAATCTTCTTCCTTCTTGTATTGTAAACATTGTAAATAATACTCTTTCGCTTTTGCATAATCCTTTAAATGGTAATGTAAATACCCCATGTTATTTAGAGCAATCGCCGTTATGTTATCTTTATCCGCAAAAGAATTAGCCTCTCTTAAAATATTTCTATAAATTCCTAAAGCTTCGTTATATTGTTTTTTCTGTATATAACTTAACCCTATCAATAACTGGCAATTAATCACATGACGAAATTTATATTCATTCTTAAAGCCTTCCATAGCTAAATGAGCAAAATGTAAAGCCATATGTTCTATTTCTAATTCATTATAAACAAGAGCTAAATTATAATAGATTCCAGTTTCATAATAGCCTTGTTCTTTCGCCATCACTTCAGTTTGAACTAAATAATCTAAGGCCGTTTTATATTTATGCTGTAAAAAATAATATAGACCTTTACTATACGTATATAATAATTTCTGAAATGGCGAATACTTTTTGTACATCTTTTTTAATCTCTCTAATTCTTCTTCAACAGCCAGAAAATCTCGTTTCATAATTAAATAACGCGTATACAGCAGTTTATAATAATTTATAATTTCAAAATCCAAAACATGCTTCATTTCACCTTGCAACTCTTCATATATGCGTTCTACTTGCGGCTTGTCCAAATGAACTAGTGCATTCAACCATTCATCTAGCTTCCCCTTCACGTCTTCTTCTACATCTCTCAAATCCGTCACGGCAATTTCTAACCTTGTGCAGAGCAATTGTAGAATTTCTTCTGATGCCTCGATCTTTCCATTTTCGATTTTACTTAAGTATGAGACAGAACAAATGCCCTGACATAATTCTTCTTGTGTCATTTTTTGCTGTAGCCGTTTATAAAAGACTTGTTTGCCTATTTTTTCTAATGTTTGTTGCATTGTCCTCCTCCATTCTCATTACCCCCATTACTCTAATAATACATAAAATCTTGAGAAATATAAATTGATAAATGTTAATTTTCTAAAAAATATGCATTATTTCATTTTTTTCCCTCTTGACTCTACTTTCATATCCATTCTTTGCTACGAGCGGTGAAAAATTGGTATACTATAACCAAATTATGGAGGTGTTTTCGCGATGACTTATTATAAAGACGATAGCTATGCCTTACATACAGATTTATATCAAATTAATATGGCTTATACATATTGGAAAGATGGTATTCATAATCGCCGCTCGGTGTTTGATTTATACTTTCGAAAGCTTCCATTCGAGAACGGTTATGCTGTTTTTGCTGGCCTTGAAAAGATTGTAGAGTACATAGAAAACTTCAGCTTTACCGAAAGCGATATCGCTTATTTAGCAGAATTACAATTTGAAGAAGAATTCCTTCATTATTTACAAAATATGAAATTCACTGGGACCGTTCGAAGTATGCAAGAAGGTGAAGTTGTATTTAATAACGAGCCTTTATTACGTGTTGATGCACCGCTCGGCGAAGCACAAATTATTGAAACTGCCCTGTTAAACATTGTGAATTACCAAACATTAATTGCAACAAAAGCTGCTCGTATGAAGCACGCTGCAAATAATGATGAACTTTTAGAATTTGGTACAAGACGTGCCCACGAGTTTGATGCAGCTCTTTGGGGCACACGAGCTGCCTTTATTGGTGGTTTCTCATCTACGAGTAACGTACGGGCTGGGAAGCGCTTCGGAATACCTGTAGCAGGCACACACGCTCACTCTTTCGTTCAAGCGTATCGCGATGAATATGTCGCGTTTAAGAAATACGCTGAAACTCATAAAAAATGTGTCTTTCTCGTTGATACATACGACACTTTAAAATCAGGTGTTCCAAATGCAATTCGCGTCGCGAAGGAGTTTGGAGATCGTATCGATTTTTACGGCATTCGCCTTGATAGTGGTGATATGGCTTATTTATCTAAAAAGGCAAGAAAACTACTAGATGAAGCTGGGTTTACAAATACAAAAATTATTGCTTCTAGCGATTTAGATGAATACACAATTATGCATTTGAAATCTCAAGGCGCAAAAATTGATGTATGGGGCGTTGGAACAAAATTAATTACGTCCTTTGAACAACCAGCGTTAGGGGCTGTCTATAAACTAGTTGCGATTGAAGATACTGATGGAAAGTTAAATGATACAATTAAAATTTCATCTAACCCTGAAAAAATTACCACTCCAGGACTGAAACGAATTTATCGCATTATCAATCGAGTTAACGATCATGCAGAAGGCGATTATATTGCATTAGATTCTGAAGAGCCAGGAAAAGAAGAACGTTTAAAAATGTTTCATCCTGTTCACACGTATATAAGTAAATTTGTAACAAACTTTGAAGCACGCGAACTGCATAAAGACATTTTCATTAACGGCGAAAGAACATATGAACTACCAGGTATATTAGATATTCAAAAATATAATGAACAGAGTCTCGCACTATTTTGGGAAGAATATATGCGAACTTTAAATCCCGAAGAGTACCCTGTCGATTTAAGTCAAGAATGTTGGGCTCATAAAATGAATTACATTCAAACTGTTCGAGAACAAGTTGAAAAAAATATACAAAAATAAAACAGAGAAGCTTTTCCTTCTCTGTTTTTTCAATACGATATGTATCTTTGTGGAAAATATATTAAAATAGTACGACAAATATTTTTTATTTATAAATTTTAATATTACGTTATTTATTTACAAAATAATATTTGTTATTATTTTATTGAGTCAATTTCAACAAAATAACCTAAAAAAGAGGACGCAGGTTGCGTCCTCTTTTTTATAAATCTTTCACTCGTAGTACACGCATTGCATTTAACACTGCAAGTAGTGTCACACCAACATCTGAGAAGATAGCTTCCCACATTGTTGCAATACCAAAAGCACCAAGTAATAAAACTAATCCTTTTACCCCTAATGCAAAGATGATATTCTGCCATACAATGCGTCGTGTGCGTTTTGCAATATTTAAGGCTGTTGCAATTTTTGAAGGCTCATCAGTCATAATAACAATGTCTGCCGCCTCAATCGCTGCATCTGATCCTAAACCACCCATCGCAATACCAACATCTGCTCTTGCTAATACCGGTGTGTCATTAATACCATCACCAACAAAAGCAACTTTTTCTTTTCCGTTCTTCGCCGCATCAATTTTTTCAATCTCTTCGACTTTTTGTTGCGGTAATAGTTCTGCGTGAACTTCATCTAAACCTAATTCTTTACCAACAGCTTCACCAACGGATTTTGCATCACCCGTTAACATGACTGTCTTCTTAATACCTAGTTCTTTTAATTTTTGAATTGCTTGTTTTGAATCTTCTTTTACCTCATCAGAGATAACGATATAACCTGCATATTCCCCATCTACAGCAACGTGAACTAATGTACCTACCGTTTCTGGTTGCTTAAATGTAATGTTTTCTTTTTTCATTAATTTAGCATTACCTGCAAAAATTTCTTTTCCTTGTACTTTTACGACTGTACCGTGACCAGAAATTTCGCTATACTCATCGATTATTTTTTCATCAATTGATTTTCCGTATGCCTTTCGAATAGATTGTGCAATTGGATGATTAGAATACACTTCAGCAAATGTTGCATACTCTAATAATTCTTCATTTGTAATACCTTCGCTTGGTTCCATTTTTGTAACTTTGAAGACACCTTTTGTTAATGTTCCTGTTTTATCAAAAACAATATATTTCACATCATTTAAAGCTTCTAAATAGTTACTTCCTTTTATTAACACACCACTTTTAGATGCACCACCAATTCCTCCAAAGAATCCAAGAGGAATAGATACAACTAACGCACATGGACAAGAGATTACTAAGAACACTAAAGCTCTATAAATCCATTCTGAGAATGTAGCTCCTTCTAAAATAAGTGGTGGAATAAACGCCATGATCGCTGCTGTAATAACTACAACCGGAGTGTAGTAACGCGCGAATTTCGTAATAAAGTTTTCTGTTGGCGCTTTTTTACTGCTTGCATTTTGAACTAAATCTAAAATTTTTGATACAGTTGATTCACCAAATTCTTTTGTAACTTCAATTGTTAATACGCCATTTTGGTTCACAAAACCACTTAATACATCATTTCCAACTTCGACTTCACGTGGTACAGATTCACCAGTCAATGCTGAAGTATCTACCATTGATGTTCCTTCAACTACTTTTCCGTCTAATGGTACTTTCTCACCAGGCTTCACGATAATATAATCGCCGATTTGTACATCTTCTGGTGATACTTGTTTCGTTTCATTTCCAACCTTCACATTCGCATAATCAGGACGGATATCCATTAATGAAGTAATTGACTTTCGGGAGCGATTGACCGCAATACTTTGGAATAGTTCCCCTACTTGATAGAATAGCATTACCGCAACAGCTTCTGAATATTGTTGAATCGCAAAAGCTCCTAGTGTTGCAATTGCCATTAAGAAGTTCTCATCAAACACTTGGCCGCGAGTTATGTTTCTTACCGCTCTCCAAACGATATCTCCGCCTATTAATAAATACGCAAGGACGAATAACGGAATTGTTATCATTTGTGGTAAGCCAGCTAATGCAGCAATTGCTGTCAAAATTCCGCCGACCACTAATCGTCCTACCATCTTTTTCACATTTGCTTCACCATGGTCGTGACTATGTCCGTGGTCATGACCACCTTTTTCTTCACGAACAACTTTTACATCTGGTTCTAACTTTTGAACGACATTTGTTATATTTGCTATAGTCGCTTCTAATTCTCTTTTATTCGCTACTTCAACTCTTAATTTCTTTGATACGAAATCAACAGTTGCTGCTGAAACAGTGGGCATTTCTTTCACTTTATTTTCAATCTTCATCGCACAGTTTGCGCAATCTAAACCTTCTAATATAAATACTTCTTTCGCTACTTTTGTGTTGTTTTCTTCTTGTACTTTAATGTGCGGTTCTAATTTTGTAACGAGTTGTTTTGCTTCTGTAACAACTTCGCTTTCTTTATTTTGTGCTGTTTCTAAAACCATTGTTTTTGTCGCGAAATTTACAGAGCAAGAATTTACTCCTTCTATATTCCCAACGCCTTTTTCAATTTTCATTGCACAGTTCGCACAATCTAAACCTTCTAACACCAGTTTCTTTTTCACTAATGCTTCAGCCATCGTTCTCCCTCCTCGCGTTCTTTTTATTCTTCCTCGTTTACGTGTTCAAACGCTTGCTCGAAGATATGAATTACGTGCTGGTCAGCTAACGAATAATAAACGACCTTTCCTTCTTTACGATTCTTTACAAGTTTCGCTTGCTTTAACACACGAAGCTGATGTGAAATAGATGATTGTGTCATTCCTAATAAATACGCTAAATCACACACACACATTTCTGCTTCAAATAACGCATGTAATATTCTCGTACGTGTACGATCACCTAATACTTTAAATAGTTCTGCTACTTTACTTAAACTTTCATCAGTTGGAATTGTTTGTTTTACTTGATCAACAACTTCTTCATGAATTATCGTTTGAGAACATGTCTCTTGTGGTGTTTCTACTTTATTTCCAGCCATTATAGCTCACCTCTTCATTTGAACATATGAACAATCATTCATATATCTTATACTCTTATTATATGAGCGTCCATTCATATGTGTCAATGAAATCTCATACATTTTTCCGAACATTTTGTTCATATTTTAATAAGGCTTACACATATTTTCCACATCCATTACATTCTCATACAAAAAAGGATGTACATTTTGCACAAAAGAAAAAAGCCTTGCGCGCTCCCTAGACTGAAGTGACCCCTAAAAGTTAGACACGGTTATTTCATTAGGCAGCTTGATAAAAGTGAGTCCGGTATTGCACCGGGC
>NZ_JAEHBI010000051.1:0-37727 GCF_016483705.1 Bacillus cereus group sp. N6 | reverse complement strand
TTACAAGGAAGAGAACGGGATGTAAGAGATTGTGAGTCTATATATTTTGTTGATCCTGATGGACATAAGTTTGAGTTTCATTCAGGGACATTGCAAGACCGAATTAATTATTATAGGGAAGATAAACCTCATATGACATTTTACTAAGGGGGGAAGAAGTTGCATGCGTTAGTAATTGGTGGAACGGGAATGCTAAAGAGGGTGTCTATGTGGCTTTGTGAGCAAGGGTTTCATGTTTCTATTATTGGAAGAGATGAAGTGAAATTAGAAAATGTTAAACGGGAGAGTACCACACCTGAAAGTATCACATGCCTTCCGTTAGATTATCATCATGATGACGATGTAAAGTTAGCTATTAAAAACACAATTGAGAGGAATGGCCCAATAACATTGGTTGTTGCATGGATACACTCAAGTGCAAAGGATGCATTATCACTCATTTGTAGAGAATTAGACTTGTCGTCTGAAACATACAACGTTTTTCATATTTTAGGCAGTAAAGCGTCGAGAATAGCCTCACAAAAAATAGGCGGTACGCGATGTAGCTATCATAGAATAATATTAGGTTTTATATTAGAAGATACATACGGAAGATGGCTTACTCATGAAGAAATATCGGATGGAGTAATAAAAGGAATTGAAAGTAAATGTGATGAATGGATTGTAGGACGAGTAGAACCGTGGGAATTGCGGCCGACATGGTAAGGGGGAATTGAAGTGAAGACAACGGTATATGTAACAAGGCATGGTGAAACGGAATGGAATGTAGAGAAACGAATGCAAGGCAGGAAAAATTCTGCTTTAACTGAAAATGGTATGTTACAAGCTAAGCAATTAGGAGATCGAATGAAAGATTTATCTATCGATGCGATCTATAGTAGTCCGAGTGAAAGAACCCTTCATACTGCAGAGTTAATAAAGGGCGAACGTGATATACCGATAATCGCGGATGAGCATTTCTATGAAATTAACATGGGTATATGGGAAGGACAGGCAGTCGATGATATAGAAAGGCAGTACCCAGACGAAATACAGTTGTTTTGGTATGAACCACATCTTTTCCAGTCAACATCGGGAGAAAATTTTGCGGCTGTTCATAAAAGGGTAATGGATGGGATACAGCTTCTTTTAGAAAAGCATAAAGGAGAAAGTATATTAATTGTTTCCCATGCGGCAGCGGCAAAACTACTTGTAGGACATTTTGCGGGTATTGAAATAGAAAATGTATGGGATGATCCATTTATGCATAGTGCTAGTCTAAGTATAATAGAATTTGAAGAAGGGAAAGGTGAAGTGAAGCAATTTGCAGATATAAGTCACTTTCAATAAACGTAAAAAAGGCCGCAAAACGGCCTTTTTTTGTAGGCATAAAAACTAGCAATTACGTTTTTTATACCAGAAGTGATCGAATTTCTTGTTTTTGCAAGATGGGAATTTATGTCCGCCTTTGCAATCATTCCATTTGTGCCCGTCATCGTGACAGTCTTTACCATGATCACATGAATCATCGCAAGAGTGACCGTGTCCGTGAGGGAAGAATTCGCATTTTTTACAGAAACTTCGTTTTGTCCAGAAAAATTTCTTTTCAAAGCGTATGCATTTTGTAACGAAAGTACAATGTTTTCTGCGAGTACGTTTTGTAACTAAAACGCATTCTTTTCTACGCGTTACTTTCGTAACAAATGTCCATTTTTGAACACGTACACGAGTACATTTCGTAACAAATGTCCATTTTTTTACATGCGTACATTTTGTAACGAACGTACAATGTTTCACGCGAGTACATCTTGTTCTTGGACATTTACCCCCAGTTGTACAATTATGATGAGTGAATTTATCATCATCGCATTCAAAAGTACTTGGATCTTGGTGTAAGAAATCCTCCATCCCAGCACTTTTGATTTCTTCAACCGCTTTTCTAATATCACGTTTCATAGAAATCCTCCTTATCATGTATTAAGTTGAAAAGGTATTCTTTTTCCTTAACATGATATGAGATATGACGTCTTTCTGAACAGGACAAGAGTGTAATTTTATATAAATAGATGATAGCGGATGTATGGACAAGGCAAGGTGCATACATTGAATGAAGAGAACTGAGAAGGGATGGGGAAATATGCTACCTTCATATGATTTTTTTATTCATCCAATGAACTTAGTGGAATTGAAAAAAGAAATTTGGTCAGATAGTCCAGTGCCAGCAAAATTAACTTATGGAAAAAAGAAGTATGACATTGATATCGTATACCGAGGCGCTCATATTCGTGAATTTGAGAAAAAGTCTTATCATGTTATGTTTTATAAACCGAAAAAATTTCAAGGTGCGAAAGAGATTCATTTAAATTCTGAGTTTATGGATCCGTCTCTCATACGAAATAAATTATCTTTAGATTTTTTTCATGATATTGGTGTACTTTCACCAAAATCACAACATGTATTTATAAAAATTAATGGTCAAATTCAAGGTGTATATTTACAGTTAGAATCAGTTGATGAAAACTTTTTGAAAAATAGAGGATTACCGAGTGGTTCTATTTATTATGCGATAGATGATGATGCGAATTTTTCTTTAATGAGTGAGAGAGATAAAGATGTTAAGACTGAGCTCTTTGCGGGTTATGAATTTAAATATTCGAATAAAAATAGTGAAGAACAGCTGAGTGAATTTGTATTTCAAGCGAATGCTTTGTCGAGGGAAGCTTATGAAAAAGAAATTGGAAAGTTTTTGCATGTTGATAAATATTTACGATGGTTAGCTGGCGTTATTTTTACACAAAACTTTGATGGTTTCGTTCATAACTATGCACTATATCATAACGATGAAACAAATTTATTTGAAGTGATACCGTGGGATTATGATGCGACTTGGGGGCGAGATGTACAAGGGAGACCACTTAATCATGAGTATATTCGTATCCAAGGTTATAACACGTTAAGTGCAAGATTGTTAGATATACCTGTATTTAGAAAACAATACCGAAGCATTTTGGAAGAAATATTAGAAGAACAATTTACCGTTTCATTTATGATGCCGAAAGTAGAAGGTTTGTGTGAATCGATTCGCCCATATTTACTACAAGATCCATATATGAAAGAAAAATTAGAAACATTTGATCAAGAAGCTGATATGATTGATGAATATATAAATAAAAGAAGAAAGTATATACAAGACCACTTACATGAATTGGATTAATTTTGAAAGAGATTGGAACATTATCAATCTCTTTTTTTGTATAATAAAGATGTATCAATTGAATTGAAGTAATATTTACTTAATAAAGAATGGAGATGTGGAAACATGACAGTTAAGTGGGTTGATTGGGTAAAACAAATACAATCTATAGCTCAAGCGGGTTTAACGTATTCTAAAGATGTGTATGATATAGAGCGTTTCCAACAATTACGGGATATTTCCATTTCAATGATGTCACATTATACAAAGACAGATTGGGAAATAGTAGAGAAGTTATTTGCAAGTGAGACAGGCTATCAAACACCTAAAGTTGATATAAGAGCAGTCATTTTTCAAAATGAAAAACTATTATTTGTGAAAGAAAAAAGTGATGGGAAATGGGCATTGCCAGGTGGATGGGCTGATATCGGTTATACGCCGACAGAAGTAGCAGCAAAAGAAGTTTTAGAGGAGACGGGTTATGAAGTAGATGATTTTAAGCTACTCGCTATATTTGATAAAGAAAAACATCAACCATCGCCTTCAGCAACACATGTATATAAAATTTTTATTGGCTGTAAGATTGTTGGTGGTGAAAAGAAAATTAGTATTGAAACAGAAGATGTGGAGTTTTTTGGTGAGAATGAATTGCCTAATTTATCGATTGCTAGAAATACAGAAGAGCAAATTAAAGAAATGTTTGCCTACATGAAAGAACCTCAAAAAGAAACATTAATAGATTAATAATGCTTATGCAGATGATATTGTTGAAATGAAGATATTGGCAGAATGCAACCTTTATGTAATAATGGGATGGTATGTGAAGAAAAAAGGAGATAGAAAATAAAATGTTAGCAAGCATAATAGATCAGTTATTGCAATTTTTTGCAAGCTTAGGTTACTTTGGAGTAGCACTAGCTTTAATGATTGAAATTATCCCGAGTGAAATTGTACTTTCGTATGCTGGATTTTTAGTAGCGGATGGTAAAATTAGTTTTGTCGGTGCAGTTATCGCCGGAACTATTGGTGGTACTTTAGCCCAAATCTTTTTATACTGGCTTGGATATTACGGAGGGCGTCCGGTTGTAGAGAAATATGGGAAATATCTACTTATTAATAAACACCATTTAGACATAGCGGAAGGTTGGTTTAAGCGTTACGGAGCAGGAGTAATCTTTTCTGCACGCTTTATCCCAGTCGTACGTCATGCAATCTCTATTCCAGCAGGATTAGCTAAAATGCCGTTAAAACTATTTACACTATATACAGTAGTTGCGATTATTCCATGGTCAATACTATTTATATACTTAGGTGAAAAGCTTGGTGGAAATTGGCGACACATTAAAGAGTATGCATCTGATTACACACATTACATAATTATAGGAGCTGTTCTCTTTGTTGCTCTATACTTCGGTTTAAAGTATTTAAAAAAGAAAAAAGCAGCGCGTTAAAGTCAATGATTTTTCATTGGCTTTTTTATTTGTTTCGGTTCTAAAAAAAGGAGTTGTCCATAATGTGTAATAATAAAGCGTAGCGGAGGAATGTGATGAAAGGGTCACCGTTTATACGTGGAACGATATTTTTAACGATGGCAACGATGATATCTAAAATGTTAGGATTTATATATGTTATACCATTTACAGCGATGGTTGGTACGAGTGGGTACGTTTTATACACATATGCATATCGTCCTTATACGATTATGCTCAGCATTGCGACGATGGGACTACCACTTGCCGTTTCAAAAATGGTATCAAAATATGATCAACTGAATGATTATCATACGGTTAAGAGAGTACTAAAGAGCGGTATCTTTTTTATGTTAATAATGGGAGTAATCTCATGTTTTACGCTATATATATTAGCTCCACATTTAGCTAAACTTGTAATCGATGGAAATGATCAAACAGGGAATAGTGTAGCAGCGGTCACTACTAATATCCAAATTGTAAGTTTTGCGTTAATACTTGTACCGGTAATGAGTTTATTAAGGGGATTCTTTCAAGGGTTTCAATCGATGGGGCCTTCTGCTTTAAGTGTAGTTGTTGAGCAGTTTTTTCGGGTCTTAACCATTTTAATAGGAAGCTTTGTCGTTTTATATATTTTAAAAGCTTCTGTCTCGCTAGCTGTTGGTATTTCAACGTTCGGTGCTTTTATGGGAGCGATAGGTGGATTAACAGTTCTAAGTGCGTATTACATAAGGAGGAGAAAGCACTTAAAGAAAAAAGAGATGGCAAGTATACCGCAAACAACGAAATCTTTCTTCTCACTGTATAAGGAGCTCTTTACATATTCAATACCGTTTGTTGTGGTTGGTTTAGCAATTCCGTTGTATCAGACGATTGATACATTTACAATTAATAAACTACTTATACAAATAGGGTATATGCAAGGAGAAGCGGAGAAGATAAATGCAATAATTGGTCTTGTTCAGATGGTTGTACTCATCCCAGTTTCCGTTGCGACTGCTTTTAGTATGTCTCTCGTACCTGAGATGACAAAAGCCTATACAGCAGGGAATGTGAAGTTACTGTACAAACATTTTACGAGAACGAATGTATTAGTAGTAGGTATTACTGTACCAGCGGCGATTGGAATGATGTTGTTAGCAAAACCAGTATATACTCTTTTATTTGGTGCCGGAAATGATCCGGAGATGGGGAGAGTTATTTTACAGTATTATGCTCCTGCCTGTATACTATTTTCGCTTTTTACAGTAACAGCTGCGATGTTACAAGGAATTAACCAACAACAGAAAACAGTGCTAGGATTAGTAATTGGCATTATTGTAAAGATAGTTTTAAATATCGTATTGCTTCCGTATTTCGATTATGTAAGTTTTATTATTTCAACATACGCTGGTTATACGATTTCAGTTGGCTTTAACTTGTGGATGCTTTCTAAATATGTTATAAAGGCAACATAAGCTTTTTAAGGCAGAGAGCACTCTGTCTTTTTCTTTGTTTAGAATATTTTTCTTATAAAAACGTTTTCAAAATAATTTTTCTATTGAAATTTAAACGTATGTTTCATATGCTGAGAATGGCGGTTCAAAAACTGTTATGTAAGAGAGGTAGATTCCTACATGTAAAAAGAATCGGGGTGATAGTATGTTAAATATTTATTTAACAGACCGAAACGGAAAACTACAAGAGGTTGAGGAAATGCAAAAGGGTTGCTGGATTAATGTACTTCATCCAACGGAAGAAGAAATTCAATATCTAGTACAAACTTTAAATGTAGACTTAGATTTCATTAAAGACCCTTTAGATGATGAAGAACGCTCTCGTATTGAAAAGGAAGACAATAATACCTTAATAATCGTGGATATTCCAACAGTTAGACATGATGAAGAAGGAAATTCGATTTATGACACGATTCCAATAGGTATGATTGTAATGCCAGATTGCTTTGTGACAATTTGTTTAGAAGAAAACCCAATTTTCGAACGCTTTATTAATCAACGTATTAAAGAATTTTATACGTTTAAAAAGACACGCTTTGCACTTCAGCTCTTATATACGATTTCTACTTATTATTTAAGATACTTAAAGCAAATTAACAGAAAAACAATCGATTTAGAGCATCAATTAAATAAGTCGATGAAAAATAAAGAGATTTTCACATTGCTAGGCCTTGAAAAAAGTTTAGTTTACTTTACAACATCATTAAAGGCGAATAAAATTGTAATTCAAAAATTAATGCGTAACAGTACATTTTTAAAAATGTATGAAGACGATCAAGATTTATTAGAAGATGTATTAATTGAAAATAAACAGGCTATTGAAATGGCGGAAATATATAGTCACATTTTAAGTGGAATGATGAATACTTTTAGCTCCGTTATATCAAATAATTTAAATAGTGTTATGAAACTGTTAACGTCTATTACAATCATTTTATCATTACCAACGATGGTTTCTAGTTTCTTTGGAATGAACGTAAAGGTTCCGTTTGAAGGGGAAGCACATGGTTTTGTAATTGTACTCATAATATGTGTAACACTATCTTTCACATTAGCATTTGTTTTTTGGAAGAAACGTTACTTTTAACGAGAAGAAAGCTGCTCTAGCATAGTTATATAACTGCGCTAGAGCAGCTTTTTTGCTATGAAATCGAAAGTTTTGAATAGAATATAACTTATAAAATGTAATGTATATGAAGGAAGTGAATTCCGTATAAGCCTTGTCCAATTCATAAAATGGGGTTAAAATTACATATTGTTAATGAAAAGTTGGAGGAAATACATCATGGAATTGTTTCAATTACCGAAAGCATTCCTGCAAATGAATACAATCTTTATCTCCATATTGATCGAAGCACTTCCTTTTGTGCTCATTGGTGTATTTATTTCAGGATTCATTCAAATGTTTGTGACAGAGGATATGGTAGCAAAATGGATGCCGAAAAACCGTTTTCTGTCTGTTTTAATGGCTACTTTTTTAGGTATGATGTTTCCAGGTTGTGAATGTGGAATCGTTCCGATTGTAAGACGGTTAATCGGAAAAGGGGTTCCACCATATGCCGGGATTGCATTTATGTTAACTGGGCCAATTATTAATCCGGTCGTATTATTTGCAACATACGTTGCCTTTGGAAGTAGTATGCACATGGTATGGTATCGTTCTATCGTAGCGATTATCGTAGCAATTATCGTTGGAATTATATTATCATTTATGTTTAAAGAACATCAATTACGAGATGATCACTTCCCAGAAGTGAATCATAAGCGTCCATTACGTAAAAAAATGTGGGATGTATGTACGCATGCTGTTGAGGAATTTTTCTCGATGGGAAAATATTTAGTATTAGGTGCGTTAATTGCAGCGGCAGTTCAAACGTTCGTACAAACTTCAACACTTCTTGCTATAGGACAAGGGCCGTTCTCTTCACCAGCTGTTATGATGGGACTAGCTTACATTTTATCACTTTGTTCAGAAGCGGATGCGTTTATTGCTTCGTCATTCCAAAGTACATTTTCAACAGCATCACTTGTCGCGTTCCTCGTATATGGACCGATGGTGGATATTAAAAATATGTTTATGATGCTTGCGACATTTAAAACGAAATTTGTAATTGTCGTTACAGTTACAGTTACACTTGTTGTTTATGCAAGCTCACTACTCATTTATGCGATGGGGTGGTAGGTTATGTTTCGAGCATATATATTATTAGGTTTTACAATCTTAATTGCGCAGCTTCATATTTCAGGTAATATTACGAAGTATATCAATATGAAGTATGCCTATTTATCAAAAACAGCAGCTATTATTTTAGGTTTTTTAACGGTCGTTCAAATTATTATCGTTTTCCAAAAAGAACATCAAAAAGAAAAAGAACAGCACAATTGTGGTTGTGATCATAGCCATTGCGGGCATGATCATTCAAAAGATGAGAATACATGGTGGAAAAAAGCATTTTCGTACTCATTGTTTTGTTTTCCGATTGTCTCAGGGCTGTTTTTCCCGATTGCAACGTTAGATTCAGATATCGTTAAGGCGAAAGGATTTCATTTTCCTGTTGCACAAGCAGAAAGTACAGATCCATTTATGACAAGGCAATTTCTAAGACCTGATACGAGCATTTATTACGGGAAAGAAGGATACCGCGGTGTAATGGAAAAGGGGAAAAAAGAGTTTGTTACGAAAGATAGTATTACTTTAAAAGATGAAGATTTTCTAAAAGGGATGGAAACAATTTATAATTATCCTGGCGAGTTTACTGGGAAAAAATTATCTTTTAAAGGGTTTGTTTTCAAAGATGACTCTTCTCAAAAAGAACAATATTTCTTATTCCGTTTCGGGATTATACATTGTGTAGCGGATTCTGGTGTATATGGTATGTTAGTGAAAAAACCAGAAGGTGTAGAATGGAAAAATGATGATTGGATTCAAGTTGAAGGAGAAATATCAACGGAATTTTATCAGCCATTCCATGCGAATATCCCTGTATTAGAAGTAACGAAATGGAATAAGGTTGAACCGCCAAAAGAACAATATGTATTTAGAGGAGCCGATTGATAACATCGGTTCTTTTTTGTGGACTAAGAGTTCTGAATGTTGTTAATATTAAACGTGTAGTGATAGTAAGCTCATACCGTTCTAGTGTTAATGGGAAATGGAACTCTTACCGAACTTCTTTGCTCCAGCCGAATTTTGTGGTGGGAGTCTTAATGTCTGCAAATAGCGGGTTAAATAATCAAAGAGGTGATAACAATGACTGAAGTAAAAGGGAAAACAGCTAATGAGTCTAGAGTGTTTAAAACGAGCCGAGTATTTCCAACAGATTTAAACGATCATAATACGCTATTTGGTGGGAAGATATTAGCCGAGATGGATATGGTTGCTTCTATTTCAGCAACGAGGCATGCAAGAAAAGAATGTGTCACAGCATCTATGGATTGGGTAGATTTCTTACATCCTGTTCGCTCTTCAGATTGTGTTAGTTATGAATCTTTTGTAATTTGGACGGGTAGAACTTCTATGGAAGTATTTGTGAAGGTAGTAGCAGAAGATTTAATTTCGGGTGAGAAACGTATAGCAGCAACGTCATTTGTTACTTTTGTTGCACTTAGTAAGGAAAATAATCCGGTTCCTGTGCCGCGAGTTATCCCTGAAACAGAAGAAGAGAAAGAATTACATCGCATTGCAGTGTTACGTGCAGAACAACGCCATATACGTAAGGCGGAGAGTAAGAAAGTAGCTACATTATTAACTTTTTGAGTTGAATATGTAGTCGTTAAAGGTACAATAACAAACGGAAATGTTTTTCATATGAAAAGCGGACACCTAAAAATAGGTGTCCGCTTTTATAGTTTTTTCATCCACATATCATATGACGATAACTACTTAGCAGAAGCAAGCAGCACCGACGATGATTAAGAGGATAAATAATACGACTAATAGCGCGAATCCATTACCATGTGCGAAGCCCATTGTTATTTCCTCCTTTTATTTTAAGATACAACATACAATATGCAAATGAGCTATCGTTTGATATGGACATATATCATGTAATGACATATTTTCTTGAATGATATTGTATTAAAAAAGGGAAGATATAGAAATAACAGTAAGTGGAGGAAGGAAAATATCCATGAAACACTTTTTCGTTGTAATCCTTTGTTTAATAGGTGTATTCATTTGGATGAACATCGATGTGGAAATGGGGAAAAAAATGGCTAGTGAATATGAATTAGGGCAAGTTCGATTAGGTGAATTTCAACTATATACGAACGGTGAAGAGTTATATACGAAATTATTTGAGGATATACGTAATGCAGAAAAGTACATATATATCCATTTTTATATTGTAGGTAAAGATGAAATAAGCAAAGAGTTTTTGCAGTTACTCGAGAAAAAGGCATCGAGTGGAGTAGAAGTAAAATTGTCAGTTGATCGAATAGGTGGATATAAGCTGAAGAAAAAGATAATTCGTCAACTAAAAAGCAATGGTGTCCAGTTTACGTTTAGTAAAAAACCTAAATTGAAACATTTATTTTATTCGTTGCATCAACGAAACCATAGACGCATTGTTACGATAGATGGAAAAATATCATATATCGGCGGCTTTAACATTGGAAAGGAGTACCTTGGACAAGATCCGAAATTTGGTCCGTGGCGTGATTATCATGTGCGAGTAAATGGGAATGGTGCTAAGGATATGGAAAGAAAATTTGCTGCTGACTGGAAAGAAGATACGGGAGAAAAAATGCCTATACATAAAAGTCTACCTGCAATTGGGCATGTGAAATATCAATATTTATTTTCAGATGGAAAAGGGTTATGGGAAAAATATGGAGCGCTTTTAAAGCAGGCTAAAAAGTCTTTAATTATTGCTACGCCATATTTTGTACCAAGTAAAGAAATGATGAAAGAGTTAAAAGGTGTATTAAACCGAGGTGTCAATGTGAAAATTCTCGTACCATTTAAAAGCGACGCAGTATTGTTAAAACAAGCTGCCTATCCGTATTTGAGAGAGATGAACCATGCTGGAGCGGAGATCTATCAATATCGGAATGGTTTTTTTCACGGGAAAGTAACAATCATTGATGGAGAAATTGTTGATATAGGTACAGCGAATTTTGATAATAGAAGTTTTTATTTAAATTGTGAATCTAACTGTATCATATATGATACAACAGTTGTTGCTGACGTATGGAACCGATTAAAAGAAGACTTTCATAAATCAAAAAGATTTTCAGAAGAAGACTTTGAGAAAATTAGTAAGTGGGATTGGTTTTTAGCAAGAATAGCAAATGTTATAGCATCATATTTATAACATATAGACAAAAGAGGAGGGAGGTATTTTCATGGATTGTATGAAAGAATTAATGAGGTATAGTTATATGCTTATTTATAAGGTTGGGGAGTATACAGGGGAGGTAAGAGACGAAGAATTAAAAGAGCTATTACAGCATCATTTACCATATATGTTGCAAGCGTATAATGAACAAGTGAATTTTCAAGAAGGAGAGAATGTACAGCATATAACTTGTGAACCAACTTCATCTCATTTTCATGAAATGGAAAAGGAAACTGATAGTAAATATACAGGGGATATCCATATTGCAACTTGTTATATTTCGCATTTAAAACGGTTAGCACTAAAGTTCGCTCAAGTGGCAGTTGAAGTTGCGAATCCAGAATTCCGCTCGTTCTTAGAAAATTGCTTCCTGAAAATGAATCGTTATGCCTATAGTGTATGGCAATATGTTGTGAAGAAAGAGTATAAGATTAAACATGTATATGAAAATGAGAAGTTTGCATAAGAAACTAAGGCGGAAAGATAGGCGCCTTAGTTTTTTACTTTTCATGGAGAAAAAAGACGAGGTGTACATATCTATTATTAGAAAATTTACAAATATTTACCGTTTATTTACTATTTTTCAATCTTTCCTTTAAAAATAGAGAGTAATATGGGGGTTGTACATATTCTATCTAAAGGAGGAAACGCAAATGAACAAATGGGTTAAATCATTAACTGCTATGGCACTTGCAAGTTCTTTATTAATGGTAGGTTGTAGTAAAGGTGAGGACAAGAAGAAAGAAGACGATACAACAACACAACAAGAGGACAAAAAGGATAAAGAAACAAGTGGAACTGAGAAGTCTACAGATTCTAAAGAAAAGAAATAAAGTGAAACTTTAATCAGTGAGGCATCCCCCACTGATTATTAGTTGAACCAATCGGGCTTTTACGGGCAGTTGATCCCCATCTAACTTCTTTGTTTTTACTGAATTTTGAGGTGGGGTCTTACTGCCCGTTAAAGCGGGGTAAAATAATAATAGAGCTTCCTCTTATATATGAGGAAGCTTTTTTGTTGTAAATTGATTGAGATTATTGAAAAATAGAGGGAGAATGAAATAGGGGGAAAACAAATGAAAGTATGTATATTAGGAGCAACAGGTCGAGTAGGTTCAAATATAATAAAATTAGCATTAAAGGATGCAGCTGAAGTAACTGCATTAGCACGTGATTTAAATAGAATAGAAATACAACATGAAAGGTTACGAGTAATAGAAGGTAATGTACTAAATGAAAATGATATAAAGAAAGCGATAGAAGGAAGCGATATAGTAATTAGTGCACTTGGAACGGATCAAAATGGGACATTGGCGAAGAGTATGCCACATATTATAAAGAAAATGGAAGAAGTAGGGGTTCATAAAATCATTACAATAGGAACAGCAGGTATTTTACAAGCAAGAACAAATCTAAATTTATATCGTTTTCAATCAGCTGAATCAAAAAGGAAAATGACAACAGCAGCAGAAGATCATTTAGCTGCATATAAGATACTTAGTAGTAGTAATTTATGTTGGACGGTCGTTTGTCCGACGCATTTAATAGACGGTGATGTGACAGGAGTGTATCGAACTGAAAAAGATGTATTACCAGAAGGGGGAGCGAAAATAACAGTTGGTGATACAGCGCAATTTACGTGGAATCTGTGTAGTGAAAACAAATATGAGAATAGCCGAGTAGGTATTTCATATTAAAAAAACCATCCCGAAATTGGGATGGTTAAAAGATGATATAACATACAAATATGAGAATCATAATGATTTGGAGAATAGCTTTCGCTACTGTGCTGCTTAAAAAACCAACTACAGTAGCAACTCCTACTAGAAAGGCGTCTTTTGGCGCTTTTTTATGCATGAGTTCTGTAATAAATACCGATAAGAACGGTATGATAATTAAACCGAATGGTGGGAAGAAGAAAGATCCGACAATGATAGAAATCATACCGACACGTTCTCCCCATTTAGAACTTCCGTATTTCTTTAAGAAATATCCATTTGCAATAAAATCAGCCACGAAAATAAATAGTGTGAAAATGACTTGAATAATCCAAAAGGAAGTTGTTAGTTCTCCGCCATTTATACCAAAATGGTAAATGAAATATCCAGCCCAAACAGCAAGGATGCCTGGAATGATAGGATAAATAAAGGCGAGAAATGAAACAATGAAACAGGCAATGATACAGATTGTTAATAATACTGTCACTTTATAACTCCTTCTTCGTGTCTAATTTATGTACCGCAATTTTTTTCACTTGATGTCCATCAAGTTCTAGTGCTTTAAATTGAAAACCGGCAAATTCAATGGAATAACCAGCTTCAATATTTAAATCAACTGCTTGAGAGAGGAGCCAGCCTCCAATTGTATCTAAATCGCTATCATCAATATGCAGGCCAAACATATCATTTACTTCAGAAATGAGCACCTTCCCATCTAAAACAGTAAGCTTCGGCGTACGTTTTTCAATCATAGGTGATTCATCCGCATCAAACTCATCTTGAATTTCTCCAATGATTTCTTCAAGAATATCTTCCATTGTTAAAAGTCCAGCAGTACCACCATATTCATCCATAATGATTGCCATCTGAACGCGATTCTTTTGTAGATGTACTAATGTTTTGCGAATTGGAACAGTTTCAAATACAGTTAGTACTGGATGTATGTAAGATTCAAGTGGTTTATGAATGCCTTTCGTTTGATCGTGAAATACTTCTTTCGTATTGATCATACCGATAATATCATCTTTATCTTTTTCGATGATCGGATAGCGTGTATATTTTTCAGTTGCGACGATATCCATATTCTCTTCTAACGTATTTTCAGTAGATAAGCAAATCATTTCTGTACGAGGGACCATAATTTCTTTCGCGACCCGGTCGTCAAATTCAAAAATATTATTTACATATTTATATTCGGTTTGGTTTATTTCGCCGCTTTTGAAACTTTCACCTAAAATGAGTCGTAGTTCCTCTTCAGAATGGGCAAGTTCATTTTCTTTCGCAGGCTCTAAACCGAGTAGTTTTGTGAAAAAGATTGCCGTACTATTAAGTAGCCAAATGAATGGATACATAATTTTATCAAATAAAATAAGTGGTCGTGCAAACTTAAGTGTGATTGCTTCAGCTTTTTGAATGGCGAAAGACTTTGGAACTAATTCACCTAATACAACATGGAAAAATGTAATAACACTAAAAGCAATAATAAAGGATAAAGTATTCGCCATTGTTCCAGTAATATTAATCTTTTCAAAGAGCGGTCGTAGTAAATGTTCCACAGTCGGTTCACCAAGCCAACCAAGCCCTAAAGAAGTAATCGTAATCCCGAGCTGACAAGCTGATAAATAAACATCTAAATTAGATAGGACACTTCTTGCAGCTAAAGCTTGTTTATTGCTTTCATTTGCAAGTTGGTCAATGCGACTTTTTCGTACTTTTACAACAGCGAATTCTGATGCAACGAAAAAGCCGGAAATAAGGATGAGCACAAAGATGAGAAAAATATTTAATATGTCCAAGTGTGTTC
The DNA here is from genome assembly GCF_016483705.1 of Bacillus cereus group sp. N6. Classification (NCBI taxonomy): domain Bacteria; kingdom Bacillati; phylum Bacillota; class Bacilli; order Caryophanales; family Bacillaceae; genus Bacillus; species Bacillus cereus group sp. N6. The sequence goes on along the minus strand of NZ_JAEHBI010000051.1, from coordinate 22,729 downwards.
TCTATTCCGTAGTTTGGAATAAAGATGTCACCTCCTGCGATTATGTTATGCTTTTATAATAAATCCAAACGAAAAGAATAGTCAAAGAAAAAGGGTAAATATTGGCATGTTTCTGCAATAGTTTTTGAATTTGCTGTTATTTTGTCCGCTATACAAAAGGAATAACCCCCTACTTTCAGATTATAGAGGGTTATTTCAAATTAAGGTTTTGGAATACTTCTCGTTAAAGCGTATGATTGTTGTTTAACGTGATTTGTCGTCCATAGTGTTTGAAGGAAAGAGAGTATGCAATACGGGATATACAAAAGTAATAAGCTAATTGTAACAATAACAGGTGCATTTCCACCGAATTGAACGACAAATTGCAATAGTCCGCTTGCATGAAAAACGCATTCCATAATAACGAATGAAAGAATAATGGAACCTAGAATAGATTTATGATTCGAAGTAAGCGCTAAAAACAATGTATCTACAAGGAAAGAAGATTGTTTTATTTCATATTCATTGGTGTTACTTAAGAAAGGAACCCACTTTTTTATTGCTTGCATAACGATAATCATGGAAGTACTACAAACGATGATAAAAGATGAGTAGTAAGGAAGCTTTATCAATTTTGCGATGTATAGGAGTAGTAATAAGACCGAACATTGTAATAATACAGTACAAAAAGAGTACGGTATCCATTTTAATAAATAAGTGAACTTTTTAACCGATTGAGGTGCTTTAAAAAATAAATGGCCGATCCCTAAGCTGATAAAGAATCCAATCGCAAGAGTAAAGGTAAAACGAACAATCGATAAAAAATATATTTCCCATATGTAAGGGAATAACGGTGTTGAATGATTAGAAGTATGAACCATTTGATTTGCTGAGAAAAAGATAGATTCGTGCATCCAATTAATCTTTGGAATTGTCATAGAAGAAAGTTGTGCGAAGTTATGAAAAATGCTTATAAAGCCAGTTATGTATGAGTATTTATGTGTAATGAGTAATGCAGGAATAGGACTAATGATAAATATAATGAGAACACCAACGATAAATTTACATATATGTGAGCGCAATAAAGACATGTAATCACCTACTCTTAGAATATTCAGAAAATTCTTATTCTTATTTTAGCTTTTTTCGGCGTAAGTTACAATATATTTTTCTTAAAGAAATTTAGTATTGTAGGGAATATAAGTGAATGAAACGTGAATAAATTATGACAAGAAAATGAATAATTTTCAGAAAAGTAAAATAAATTATTTATTTTTTTCTGAAAATATAATATAGTTATGGCACAGAAAGTATTTTAACATAAGGAGGCTGTTTATGAGGATTAAAGGGAATTATGTGCCGAAAAAGGAAGTTTTATTTTGCTCAAGTTCAATTACGATAGGGGAAGCACTGGAGCATTTAAATAAAACTGGGTATCGTTGTGTACCAGTTTTAGATGAAAAAAAGAGAAGTATTTAGGGAATGTATACAAAGTAGATATTTTAGAATATAAAGGTTCGCTGGAAGAGAGTGTAGTACAATTATTAAACGATAAAGAAGGTTATGTTAGAGAAGATTCTTCGTTCTTTAAAGTATTTTTTACAATAAAAAAATTACCTTATTTATCAGTAGTTGATGAAAATGGAGTCTTTCTTGGAATTTTAACGCATAAAAAGGTTTTCGAGTTATTAGAAGATGCTTGGGGCGTTCATTCTAGTAAATATTCTGTCATGATTGGGACACAAGATTATAATGGGGCCATTCAAAAATTATCGACAGTATTAAAGAAATATACAGGTATCCAAAGTTTAATGACTTTTGATAATGATGCCTTATTAGTTCGGAGAATTATGTTTACATTAGGAGAAGAGTTTAACGACGGTGAATTAGAGACGTTACTGAAAGATTTAGAAGATCACGGATTTAGAGTTGTGTATGTGGAAGAGATGAAAAATCCACGCGAAGTTGAAACGATAGAGTAACATGCAAAAGCCATCTAATTATGTTGGATGGTTTTTGTTATGTTACTTGAATAAAGTTATTTAAAAATAATGATAGGATAAAAGTCGAGATTGTAACAATATTTGTGTAAAAGAATAAAAAATGTAGATAATTTTGATTTTCAAAAAAATCAATTTGAAAATATGTTTTTATTTTTCAACTAAATATGTTACTATATGTGTGATAAAAACAAAGAGGTCTGACAACTATACTCCACGCAATACCACTCTAATGAGTTAAATATTCAAAAAAATTAAAAAATAATAATTAGAGTAAAAATAAGGGGAATGGAGAAATTATGGAGAAAGACACTGCTTTGTAAGGGGCATATTTTATCAGCTTGAGCAGAGAGGAGGATGCATAGCATATTGTGAAAATAGAGATAAACAATGAAAAAGTGCTATGCAAATGAAAAGTATGAAGGGACGTTTAAGGCCAGGTGATACGGTAGCAATCGGTTTAATGTTATTTGCACTATTTTTAGGAGCAGGAAATTTAATTTTCCCACCAGTTTTAGGGCAACAAGCTGGAGAGAATGTTTGGATTGCTACAATTGGATTCCTTGTGACGGGAGTCGGATTACCCCTATTAGCTGTAACAGCTGTCGCGTTTGTAGAGGGGGACTTGAAAGCGCTATCTTCTAGAGTTCACCCAATATTCGCGTTTATTTTCCCATTGATTAGTTATTTAGCAATTGGACCATTTTTCGCGATTCCGCGTACTGGAGCCGTTTCATTTGAAATGGGTATGAAGCCATTTTTATCAGAGGCATTGGTTTCCGAATGGTACATGCTATTTCTTTTCACGATAGTTTTCTTCGGAATAACTTGGTATTTATCATTAAATCCATCTAAATTAGTGGATTGGTTCGGAAAATTTCTTACACCATTGTTAGTATTGATTGTTGCTGTTATTGTTGGAAAGGCAATTATTGATCCAATTGGAGAACCAGCTGCGCCGCTAGCAGCATACAAAGAAAATGCTTTCTTTGGTGGATTTATACAAGGATATTTAACGATGGATGCAATTAGTGCGCTTGTATTTGGAATTGTCGTTGTACAAGTTATCCGTTCTAAAGGAATAAAAGAAAGTAGTCAAGTTGCAAAAATAACAGTAGTATCAGGTATTATTGCAGTACTTGGTTTAACGTTAATTTATTTATCACTTGCTTATCTTGGTTCAACAAGTACATCACTTGGTGTATCAGAGAATGGTGGACTTATTTTAACGAATGTTGTAAATGAGTTATATGGAACAAGTGGTAAAATTTTATTAGGGCTCGTTATTATACTCGCTTGTTTAACAACTTCTGTTGGATTAACATCAGCTTGTGCTGGCTTCTTTACAAACTTATTCCCTAAACTTTCGCATAAAGCGATTGTAACGATGGTATGTGTGTTTAGTTTAATTGTATCTAACCTAGGTTTAACACAATTAATCACAGTTACTTTACCAGTGTTAATGATCATTTATCCAGTTGCAATCGTATTAATCGTACTTTCTTACTTCCATAAATGGATTGGGAAGCGTAATACCATTTATATTGGAGCTATTCTAGGCGCATTGTTAATTAGTTTCTTTAACGGTTTAGAAAGTGCGAACATTAAAATTGACGCGATTTCTAACGTACTACAAATGTTACCATTATATAATGAAGGAATAGGATGGTTAATCCCATCATGTATTGGCGGGATTCTTGGTTTCTTCTTCTATAAATCAAATGAATCAAGTGAACTACAAAAGAAAGGTGCTTAGGCGCCTTTCTTTTTTTAAAGGGGATTTTATTGTTTTGTCTAAGTAATAAATGGGAGGAATGATAAAATGGCTAATTTTGAAGATTTTTTAGCTTTGGATTTACGAATTGGAACTGTAACACATGCAGAGGAATTTAAAGAAGCAAGAGTTCCAGCGATTAAACTAGAAATTGATTTTGGAGAGCTTGGAATTAAGCAGTCAAGTGCTCAAATTACGAAGAGATATACCCCAGAAGATTTAATCGGTCAGCAAATCGTTGCTGTTGTAAATTTTCCGCCAAAACGTGTAGCTGGATTTAAATCAGAAGTGCTTGTTTTAGGGGGAGTACCTGAAGCCGGTGATGTCGTATTACTTCAGCCCAATATGGAATTACCAAATGGAACGAAAATTAGTTAGTGTAAAGGCGGGGGAACATGGATATTGGACGAGAATATTTACAATGTGCCATTTCGAATTTTGAAGCAACAAAGAAACAAGGGGAACGGGTGCTTTCTCAATTATCATATGAACAGATTGAATGGTCTTCTCATGAAGCAACAAATAGTATAGCGGTTATTATAAAGCATCTGCAAGGTAATATGCGTTCTAGATGGACGGATTTTTTAACATCTGATGGTGAAAAAATAAATCGTAACCGAGACGCTGAATTTGAAGATGGTTATCATTCTAAGGAAGAGGTTCTCGCAGCATGGAATGAAGGATGGGAATATGTTTTGAAAACGATGCATGTGCTAACGCCAGAAGATTTATTACAGACGGTATATATTCGCGGTGAAGCACATACTGTCATGCAAGCAATTGAAAGACAAATTTCTCATTATGCTTTGCATATTGGACAGATTATTTACATTGGGAAGATGTTAAAAGAAAATGAGTGGGAATGTCTAAGTATTCCTAGAGGGCAGTCTGCACGTTATGTAGAGAAAAAACGTTCAACATAATAATAGGAAAGAAACCGATATAAAATGGGAAATAAGAAAATCACCCAAATAATAGATGGTTCTGTAATCATAAGCATGCTGCCAAAAATAAGTCCGTATATAATAAGAAAGAAATTAAAAAGCGTATTTACAGAGATAAATCGTGAGATGAACACTTGCTGTCGTTTAAAGCAATCACTGTGAAATAAATAAAAGCGGAAGTACGATGTGGCAATAATAAGATCTTTCTTTCGCACAATTCTTTTTTTGCATGTATGACAGATGAATGGTGGTTGCATTTTATTACGCTCCATTTTTTATTTTCGTAATAACGTAAGACAAGATTAAGTGCAAGGTGTATATCCCTATATATGCTCCTGATATAAGAAAAAATGGATTTAGTAAAATTCCATGAATGCTTGTCATGAAAACTAAATCTTGTATTAAAACATCATATATATTAATAGAAATAATTGTACCGAGTACATAAAGTGCTAAGTACGCTGAAATATGTAAAGCAACACGGATTGTAGGATGCTTAGCAAGCCAATAAAAAATAAATGATAGTACAATGGGTAATGTTCCTATTAGTAGCTTCAATTCATTTCACCTCATTAACAATATAGCCGGAATTTAGACGGTCTATTCTCTAGAGCTTGTACATAACTTGAAATAGAGAGGGTGATAGTATGAATCGAGGCTTTTTTTATGTGAAGTTCACAAGTGTACGTAAGTTAGTTTTATTTATTATTACTACAGTACTAGCGACTTTTTTTCTTATTAGTATGATGGTAACCTCTATGAAAGAGACAAAGTCAACGTATTTATATAATTGGTTAAATGAGTTATCGATGAATGGTTACATGTACGTTCTTGGGAAAGAGAATCATTATTTTACACAGGAGTATCGAAATTTAAATCAAGATTTTTCAATTTCTTCGTTTCTCTTTTCTATGGCTACGAATATTCGTTTTAATGATGTACGCAGTTTTGTCGGAAAAGAGCTACCTGGTTTTGGAAAGTACGATACAGAAATTGTTATTGCGGGTGAAGGGACAAATTACTCTAACTTACCGATAGAGTCGAGCGTTCCGCTTGAAGAAGTGGTAAAAGAACGAACTGGTGAAGGCGGACAGGCTCAAAAGCCGAATACGAACAAAGAGAAAAAGCAACCGGCTCAAACAACAGGAAAAAGACAAGTTGCGCTTATTTATCATTCGCATAGTTGGGAATCTTATTTGCCGTTACTAAATTTAGCAAACGATCCAAATCCGAATAAAGCAACAAGTTCCGTCACTAATATTTCAATAGTGGGCGATCGATTTCGTGAACAATTAGAAAGTGAAGGGATAGGAGCTACTAACGACAAGACTGATGTCGGCCAAAAGTTGATTAGTAAAGGGTTAAATAGTAATAGTTCTTACAAAGTGTCACGGGAAATTGTACAAGAAGCAATGACAGGCAATAAAGAACTGCAGTACTTCTTTGACTTGCATCGTGATAGTGCTCGGAAAAATGTCACGACAAAAGCAATTGGAGATAAATCATATGCAAAGCTTGCTTTCGTAATAGGGAAAGGCAATAAAAATTATGAAAAGAACTTACAATTAGCAACAGCTCTCCATGAGGAAATTAATAAGAAATATCCAGGAGTGAGTCGTGGTGTCATTCAAAAAGGATTCCAAACAGGAAATGGTGTCTACAATCAAGACTTATCAGGACAAGCGATATTAATTGAAGTTGGTGGCGTAGATAATACGGAGGAAGAACTAAATCGATCGATTGATGCCCTTGCTAAAGCATTTGGTGAATATTTCTGGCAGGCAGAAAAGGTGAATGGATAAAATGAAACATAAATTTGTGGGAGAGTCTGAAAAAACGTGAGTGTAAAGCTTGCGTTTTTTGTCATGATGAGACGTCACAGAATAGACATAATTTGTCGTTGTTATAGTAATATCGAAATTTGTCAAATTATACTGGTAGATTTACAAAGGGATTTTCGGGAAAGTAGAGAAAATCTTTTTACAAGGAAAACTTTTTATTATAAAACGGGTAGGGTGATAGAAGTGATTAGGGAGATCAAAATAGAAGATGCAGCACCATTTTTGCAATTAAGTAAGCAATTAGATGAAGAAACGAAATTTATGCTATATGAACCAGGCGAAAGAAAATTTACAGCTGAGCAACAAGAACAAATGATTCATCGCTTTATAGAAAATGAATATGCAACAATATTCGTAGCAGTTGAAGAAGGAAGTATAGTAGGGTTTATTTTAGTGAATGGAAATCATATTCAAAGAAAGAGACATGTAGCAAGTATTGTAATTGGTATTTTGCAAGAGTATAAGCGGGCGAGGTATTGGGACGAGATTGTTTAAAGAGGCTGAGAAGTGGGCAAGATTACATGATGTATGGCGTTTAGAATTAACGGTAATGGCCCACAATACAAGAGCTCAGGCACTATATAAAAAAGTTGGATTTGAGAAAGAAGGTGTCAAAAGAGCAGCTCTTATTATCGGTGGAGAGAACATCGATGAGTATGAAATGGCCAAATTATTAAAATAAGAGGTCGTTATATGAAAAAAAGATGGATACTACTTGGTATCGTAGCGATGATACTCATTGTTGGAGTAGCAGGAATCAATTATAAAATGTATAAGGATAAGCAGGCGCGCGAGGTAAATGTGAATAACATATTTCCGAAAGCGAAAGAAACGATTGCCAATATGGATGGTGATATTGCGGTAATTAGTAATCCGAATTCGATGCTTGTGCTTGTGAATAAAAGTAGACGTTTACCAGATGGATACAGACCGCCAGATTTAGTTATTCCGAAAGTGCGCTACTCAAGTGAGGGTGATCAAGAAAAGAAAAAAATGAGGAAAGAAGCAGCAGGGGCGCTAGAGGAAATGTTTCAGCAAGCTGATAAGGAGCATATTTTCTTATTTGCAGTATCGGGATTTAGATCTTTCGATCGACAAAAAGCATTAAATACGATGTATAAAAAGCAAGATGGAGCAGTAAAAACAGCGATGTCGAGTGCGGTTCCTGGTACGAGTGAACATCAAACAGGGCTTGCTATGGATATTACATCTCAAGCTGCTAAGTTTCAGCTAGAGACAATTTTTGGTGAAACGAAAGAAGGACAGTGGCTGTCTGAAAATGCCCATAAATTTGGGTTTGTAATTCGATATACAAAAGAGAAAGAATCGCTTACGGGCTATCGATATGAACCATGGCACGTAAGGTATGTGGGTAACCCACAAGCTACATATTTATATGAAAATCAACTGACGCTTGAAGAAGTAACGCGGTGAGCAATTGAGGGGAGAGAAGGATTATGACGGTGTTATATAAGAAAAAAGTACACGCATATGTGACAAGAGAAAAAGAAGGAGTTATGCAACTGCTTGTTTTTAAACATCGTGATATACCTGAAGCTGGTATACAAGTACCAGGGGGAACAGTTGACGAAGGGGAAACGTTAGAAGCAGCAATTTTACGTGAAGTACAGGAAGAGTCTGGATTACGTCATTTATGCATAGAAAGATTCCTAGCCGATTACATCATACTTGTGAAAGAGAAAAAGGAATATCAAAAGCGGCATTTTTTCCACGTAACTTTACTAACAGATGTAAAAGATGATTGGGAACATATTGTAAGTGCTGGTGAGGAAGATCAAGGATTAGTATTTTGCTACGAATGGATGGATATTGCAAAATGCCCTGCATTAGCTGGGAAACAAGGTGAGTTTTTACATTTGTTAGATGAGGTATATGTAAAGTAATAAAAGAGTCTGAAGCGGAAATTTAATCGTTTCAGACTTTTTTATTTTTCAGGAAATAAAAGGTTTTTACATTGGTAAGTTGAATTCTTTGAAAGGGATTGTAGTTGTATATGCGAGGAGCGGAGAAAATGAAAAAGTAATAGATACACGTTATCAATAAAAGCTTTTAAAGAAGGAGAATGAAGATGGAGATTCAGTTCAATGCTCGATTACAAAAAGAATTAACAATTCATGATATACAAGTAGCGATGGAAGCTGGGCAATTAACTTCAAAAGAATTAGTTATGTATTATCTTCATAGAATCGCGAAATATGATCAAGAAGGGCCAAAAATCAATTCTATTTTAGAAATCAATCCAGACGCTATTTTTATTGCAGAAGCGCTAGATTATGAAAGAAAGACAAAAGGTGGACGGGGACCATTACATGGTATACCTGTTTTACTTAAGGACAATATTGAAACGAATGACTCTATGCATACAAGTGCAGGTACGATTGCCCTGGAACAAAATATAAGTAGTGAAGATGCATTTCTCGTTACGAAACTTCGAGAAGCAGGAGCAGTAATAATAGGAAAAACAAATATGACAGAATTAGCAAATGCAATGTCTTTTGACATGTGGGCTGGATATAGTGCAAGAGGTGGACAAACAATCAATCCATATGGGACGGGCGAGGATGATATGTTTGTTGGTGGCTCTAGTACGGGGGCTGCGATTGCAGTTGCTGCTAACTTTACAGTAGTATCTGTTGGAACGGAAACGGATGCTTCTATTTTAAGCCCGGCTGTTCAAAATTCTGTAGTCGGTATTAAACCGACTGTTGGTCTAATTAGTCGTAGAGGCATTATTCCGTTCACGTATTCGCAAGATACAGCTGGTCCATTTGCTAGAACGGTTACAGACGCTGCTATTTTGCTAGGGAGTTTAACTGGGGTAGACGAGAAGGATGTAGCTACTCATAAAAGTGAAGGTATAGCAGAACATGATTATACAAAATATCTTGATGTTAACGGTTTACATGGAGCAAAGATTGGTGTATATAGCAATGCACCAAAAGATTATTATGAAACTGGTGAATATGATGAAAAATTGTTTAAGGAAACGATTGAAGTATTGCGTAGTGAGGGAGCAACAGTAGTAGAAAATATTGATATTCCGTCTTTTCATAGAGAATGGAGCTGGGGAGTATCGCTCTATGAATTAAAGCATAGTTTAGATAACTATCTTTCTAAATTACCTTCTACTATGCCAGTACATTCTATTTCAGAGTTAATGGCGTTTAATGAAAACATAGCTGAAAGAGCTTTAAAATATGGACAAACTAAGTTAGAAAGAAGAAAAGATTTTCCTAATACGTTAAGAAATCCAGAATATTTAAATGCAAGATTAGCAGATATATATTTTTCACAAGAACAAGGTATTGATTTTGCACTGAAAAAATATGATCTTGATGCGATTCTATTCCCTTCCTATATCGGCTCGACTATATGTGCGAAAGCAGGTTATCCGTCTATAGCGATACCTGCGGGATATATGGATAACGGAAGATCGTTTGGAATTACTCTTGCAAGCACTGCTTTTTCTGAGGGGACCTTGATTAAACTAGCATACGCTTTTGAACAAGCGACAAAGCATCGGAAAATCCCTAACTTATCATGAATAAAATAAATAGGACAGGAATTCCTGTCCTATTTATTTTATTCATTAAAGTGAAATATCTTTTTTCTCTGTTTTATCATATTTTAATAAGTTAAATGATAAACAAGCAGAGCACAATATAAGGATAGAAGCGAGAATATAAATAGTACGAACACCGAACAGGTCGGTAATAATGCCAACGCTAAGCATAGAAAGACCAGAAGCTGTTGAAAGAAGTGCGCCGTGTGCTGTATACATTTTGGATAATAAAGAAGGAGCGACGCTGGATTGTAAAACCGTCGTTTGAGAAATATCTCTAATTTGATAACATGGCCCCATTAGAACGCATAGAAAAAGCGCAATAAACCCGCTACTTGTCATACCATATAAAAATGTAAGAATACTAAACATAAGAGAGCCTATCGCCATGGAGCGTATTAAATTGTTTTGAATGTATGTACTCATTTTCCACGCTAATATCCCGCCAATTAACGTCCCCGCATAATAACTTGTGTTAATATATCCCCACCATTCTTCTCCTTTATGAAGGACAGTTGTTACATAAGCCATCGTAATAGCGCCGATCCATATCGTCCCTGCGAAAGTCTCAATTAAGTCCATACATGTAACGGTACGGAGAGAGGGGTTCTGAAATAAGAGTTTCCAACCTTCCAGTAAAGCAGCGCCTTTTGAAGAAGAAGGTTCAATTACTCGTTCAGTATGTATGGAACGTAATGAAACGTGTAGTGCAACACACCCAAAAATCATCAAAATGTTATTCATCATGAGTGTAGAAGTAGCACCGATAAGAAGAACTATAACACTTGTAAATGAATAAGCAGCGGCTTGCGCAATTTGTGTGGAAAAGGAAAAAATACTATTTACTTTTACTAATTGTTCTTTTCGTGTAAGGCGAGGAAGGATACCGTATAATAACGGTGCGCTCCAGCCGCTACATAAAGAAATGAAAAAAATGAAAATGAATAGTGTTACAACGTTTGAGGAAAGGGCTGGGAATAATATCATTAATAAAAATAATAGAACAGTTTTTGTCCATTGTAGTGTGAAAAGTAAGGAATAAGATGAAAAACGATTCATGATAAGTGGTGCAGATGTATTTGCTATAAGATTAGTTATGACTTGTACTAATGGAAAAAGCGCGGTTAATGTAGCTGATTTCGTTGTGGTATACATATGAGTTGTAATAATCATGATGTATACGATGTCAGCGAGAGTAATGCATATTTTAGAGCCTAAATAGTAAATTAGTGAACGATTTTGCAATAAGTACACAACCTTCCTGAGGAAAAACATTCAAATAGTTAGAATAATTATAATTTGAAAGTTGGAATTGTGAAAGAATTTAATTTTTTGTCATTTTTTGAAAGGAAATGTCATGTATAATGAAGAATATATTAATATAGTATTTTATTGATACTTTTTATAACAGTGAATATGTACAATAGCTTGTAGTAAATGCCCCGGTATAAGAAAGGGCGGATAAACCATTCTTTTCTTCATATACATATAGAAAATGAGAAAGAAAGCGAGGGTTGCATATGGCTGCTTGGGTAATTTGGTTTATAATAGCTGGTATTTTATTTATTGCGGAACTGTTGTCGATTACGTTTTATATGCTTTGGCTTGGAATTGGAGCTGTTGTCGGAGGTCTAATTGCTTTGTTTGCCCCTGAAGCACTACTGTTACAAGTTGTTGCTGGTGCGATTGTAAGTTTAACATTGACTTTCTTTACGAAAAGAATTTCAAAAAACTTTCGAGAAGCAAAAGGTTTTACTGATACAGTAGATTTGCTTGTCGGTAAAAAAGGCATTGTTATGCAAGCGATTACAAATGAAGCGAATGGTATTGTGAAGGTGGATGGAGATACTTGGACAGCTATTGCAGATGATCCAATTGATGTTGGAGAAAAAGTTATTGTTATAAAGAGGAATAGTACTATATTACAAGTTAAAAAGGAGAGTGAATAAATATGGCAGTAGCATTAACATTAACGATTATTTTAGCACTAATTGTTGTTACATTTATCGCGTTAACAATTAAAATTATTCCACAGCAAAAAGTTGGAGTCGTTGAAAGATTTGGTAAGTTTCAACGTGTTATGCAGCCAGGATTAAATTTATTAATCCCGATTGTAGATCGAGTTCGTGTATATCATGACTTACGTATTCAACAAACGAATGTACCACCGCAAAAGGTAATTACGAAAGATAATGTACAAGTAGAGATTGATACAATTATTTTCTATCAAATTGTGGAACCGGAACTTGCGACATATGGTATTTCAAACTATGAATATGGTGTTCGTAACATTACTTCTGCAACGATGCGTCAAATCATTGGTAATATGGAACTGGATGAAACGTTATCAGGTCGTGAAAAAATTTCAACAGAAATTCGCTTAGCACTTGATGAAGCAACAGAAAAATGGGGCGTTCGTATTGAACGTGTTGAAGTTGTTGATATTAATCCGCCGAAAGATGTGCAAGCATCAATGGAAAAACAAATGAAAGCAGAGCGTAATAAACGTGCAATCATATTAGAAGCGGAAGCCGCAAAACAAGATAAAGTCCTTCGTGCTGAAGGGGAAAAGCAAAGTAAAATTTTAATGGCTGAAGGGGATAAAGAAGCACGTATTCGAGAAGCTGAAGGTATAAAAGAAGCAAAAGAATTAGAAGCGCAAGGGGAAGCAAGAGCGATCGAGGAAATCGCAAAAGCAGAACAAAACCGAATTGAATTACTTCGTGAAGCGAATTTAGATGAACGTATACTTGCTTATAAATCATTTGAATCATTGATTGAGGTTGCGAAAGGGCCAGCAAATAAAGTCTTTATTCCATCTAATGCAATTGAGACGCTTGGTACTCTCGGGGCCATTGGAGAAATCTTTAAAGAAAAACAAGCGAAGAAATTGCCTTCTTCAGATACACAAAAAGAACAATAAGAGTGAAAAAGAGAAATGGGATGCCATTTCTCTTTTTATTTTTGAGTAGGATAAAAAATATTAGTCCTTTGCCATTATGGATAGGGCTTTTTTGTTTGTCACTTTTTAAAGAATTATAAGTTTAGAGTGTTTGGAAATGTTAAGTGGAATAACACGTTTACTAGACGGTTAAAAAACTGTCAAAGTAATATATTTTTGTTAAATAAAATTTAAAATATGATATAATGGAATTTTGTGGATATTAAACAAGGGAGTGGGAAACAAGTGCAAATATTATTAATACGCCACGGAGAATCAGAAGCTGATATCTTAAACGTACATGAAGGACGAGCTGACTTTGAATTAACAGAAAAAGGAAGACAGCAAGTGCAAAGGCTTGTACAGAAAGTGAAAGTAGATTTTCCACCAGATTTTATTTGGGCAAGTACATTAAAGCGTGCTCGTGAAACTGGTGAAACGTTAGCTGAAGGAATTGGATGCCCAATTCAACTAGAAGAGGAATTAATGGAGTTTAATAACGGAGTGCAAGCAGGCTTATCTTTTGAAGAAGCAAAGAAATATCCAGAGCCAAAGTTTCTTCATGACCGTTTTGAAAATGGGGAATCATTTATTGAATTTAGAATGAGAATAGAAGGAATCTTTTCTAAAATCGTGACAGAGAATACGTATGAACGGATAGCAATCGTTGCACACGGTGGTGTAATAAATAGTCTATTACGTGCGTTTTTCAAAATGCCCATTTCAATGGACTATTATTTTAAAATGGGAGATACGGGAATAAGCTTAATTGAAATTGATGGCGAACAAAAAACGGTACATTTCATTAATGATACGAATCATTTGGACGGGATGTAAAGACCCGTGTACAAAGTAGTGTTTTTTGATGTTGACGGTACGCTTTTAAGTGAGATTGATAGAAGTATGCACAAAAGTACAAAAGAAGCGATACAAAGATTAATAGATAAAGGAATTCACGTAGTTGTTACAACAGGGAGACCATATAGCTTATGTTCGCAATTTAAAGAGCTGGGCATACATACAATTATTTCTGCAAATGGTGCACATATTAAGTGTGGGGAAACAGTTCTACATAAATCGGTACTTTCAAGTGAAATCGTTCATGATATCTCAGAGTTTGCAGAATTACATGGTCACGGCGTTTCTTATTTTACTGAGGATTTTACAATGAACGGAATAGCCTCAGATAATGAGCGTGTAATGCAAGCACTTAGCGAGACGTTAAATTTAGGGGAGTACCCTGAAAAAAGCAAGGATTTGTCTGAAGAGATCTATTGTTTATGTTTGTATGCGGATGAAATAGAATCTCAAAAATTTATTGAAAAATACCCAATGCTTACATTCGACCGTTTTCATGGTTATGTCATAAATGTATTGGAAGATAATAAAGTATCGAAGCTCACCGCAATTCAAAAAGTATTGGATCACTTAAACATTTGTAAATCAGAAGCAATTGCTTTTGGTGACGGTGGAAACGATATTGAGATGTTGCAATATGTAGGATTAGGAATTGCGATGGGGAATGGCGGAGAAGTACTAAAAACAAAAGCTGATTTCGTTACAAAGAAGGCGAGTGAAGGTGGTATTTTATTTGCTTTAGAGAAGTTTCATGTCGTCTAACATACCTTTATTGGAATAAAGGTATGTTAGGATCTTTAATGTGCTCGCGCAATAAAATATGAATTTGCCCACGATGATGATAAAAGTGTGCAACAATTTCAAGCAACCATTCAAAACGGGAATAAGAAATACCCCAATAAGCAGTCTTAATTTCCGCTAATTCTTCATTGGAATAGGATAAAAAAGTTTTAGAAAGTACATCGTAGCCCTGTAGCATCGTTTTTTGCATTTGCGTAATTGTTTCGGGTGTTTGTTCTTTATAGAAAGTGTGTAGTTGTTTTTCAGTACTACCATTTAAAATGAGTAAATCCGCATGGCAAATCAGAGAAAGGTGTGCACACATTTCAAATAAAGCTCGCTTCGAGTGAATTGGTTGTATTTTTAAACTATCTTCATTATATTGGTTAAGCATTTGAATAGAAGTATCAACAGCAACTTGTAGTTGATGCAATGCAGATTGTACAAACATTGTAATTCTCCTCTTCTCCGTATATAATAGTTTCTTAAGGGTATTATATCATACTCAAAATTCCGAAAATTCTAGTAGTTTGACTAGCATATTGAAAAGTATTATATTGTAAAAGGTCATATGAAACGTGAAATAGAATGGAATGCAATTATTGAGTTAGGAGTTAGACCAATGAGTTTGAAATATGGAAGAGATACAATTATTGAAGTTGACTTAAATGCAGTAAAACATAATGTAAAAGAATTTAAAAAGCGTGTGAATGATGAAAATATTGCAATGATGGCTGCTGTAAAAGCAAATGGGTATGGTCACGGGGCGGTTGAAGTTGCGAAAGCTGCTATTGAAGTAGGAATAGATCAGCTTGCAGTTGCATTTGTAGATGAAGCGATAGAGTTAAGAGAAGCAGGAATTAACGTGCCGATTTTAATTTTAGGTTATACATCAGTAGCAGCTGCGGAAGAGGCAATTCAATATGACGTTATGATGACTGTTTATAGAAGTGAAGATTTACAAGGTATAAATGAAATCGCAAACCGTCTTCAAAAGAAAGCGCAAATTCAAGTGAAAATTGATACAGGAATGAGTCGTATCGGTTTACAAGAAGAAGAGGTTAAACCATTTTTAGAAGAATTAAACCGTATGGAGTATGTAGAGGTAGTAGGAATGTTTACACATTACTCTACGGCAGATGAAATTGATAAATCATATACGAATATGCAAACAAGTTTATTTGAGAAAGCTGTCAATGCAGCAAAAGAATTAGGAATTCATATTCCATATATTCATAGTTCAAATAGTGCAGGTTCAATGGAGCTTAGCAATACATTTCAAAATATGGTTCGTGTAGGTATTGGAATATATGGAATGTATCCTTCAAAAGAGGTAGATCATGCAGTCGTTTCTTTACAGCCTGCGTTGTCATTAAAATCAAAAGTAGCTCATATTAAACATGCGAAGAAGAATCGCGGTGTAAGTTATGGGAATACGTATGTAACGACTGGTGAAGAATGGATTGCAACTGTACCGATTGGCTATGCTGATGGATATAATCGTCAGTTATCTAATAAAGGGCATGCATTAATAAATGGAGTTCGAGTACCTGTTATTGGCCGTGTTTGTATGGATCAACTTATGTTAGACGTTTCAAAAGCAATGCCAGTACAAGTTGGGGATGAAGTAGTATTCTACGGTAAACAAGGTGAAGAAGAAATTGCGGTAGAAGAAGTAGCGGATATGTTAGGTACAATTAACTATGAAGTTACTTGTATGTTAGACAGAAGAATCCCGCGAGTGTATAAAGAAAATAATGAAACGGCTGCTGTCGTAAATATACTAAGAAAGAACTGAATCGTTATGATTCAGTTTTTTTATTTTTGACAAATGAAAAATGTTCTGTTTGTACCGTGTAATTGAATGTTCTTAAAACCTACAGATTCCAATGAAGAAATTATTTCTTCATTGGAATAACAAGCTTCCTCAAAAGAAAAGTCACTTCTTTTCCAATTATTATCTATGTTATGTTGAAATAGTATAAAGTTCATTTCTGCTTTTTTATTTTCTTTATCATATGTAGAATCAATTGTACATACATATTCTTCCGCTGAAATATGAAATGAAGCAATCCAATTTTCAAGAAAACATTTCTCCATATTCATATCAAATACGAATGTACCTTCGCTATGTAATACGGAGTAAACATTATGAAAAACATTTTTTAATTCATCTAATTTTAAAATATGGTTTAAGCTATCGCCAGTAGAGATAACATAGTGAAATTGCTCATTTATATTGAAATAACGAGCATCATCGACGATAAAGGTTGCGTCTGGCGCGTTTTGACGTGCGTATTCAATCATTTGAGCAGAACCATCTATACCAGTTACTAAAAAAGTATTATCAATTAATTTCTTAGTAAGGTGACCAGTCCCGCAGCAAAGATCTAAAATATGAGAATGTGGTGGTGCATATTGTAAAACGAGTTTTTCCAAAAGTAGATAGGAGTGTTCAGCATAATGCCCCCAATGTTTATTATAAATGGATGCGAAAATATCATAATCAGAATAAATTAGTTTTTTACACATATGTATTCACCTCAAGATTCATTACATTATAATAGTCATGCTTCTTTTTCATTTCAAAACCACATTGTGTATATAGTTTTAAAGCGTGGTTATTTTTCGTTTCGACGTCTAATTCAATTGTTGAAATTCCTTTTGTAATAAGGGTATGTACCATATAACTAAGAATATCTTTTCCGTATCCTTTACCTTGATAAGAAGGATGAACGGCGAATCCTGATAGTGTAGTAGATTGTTCTTGCTCAGAAACTGTAATCGTTCCTATCACTTTTTCGTCGATAAGAGCACAGTAAACTTGATAGGAAGGGGAATTCATCATTCTTTGTAACCATGTAGCGGTATTTTTTGCTGAATCTCCAAAAGCTTTACTGGAAATTTCAATAAGATCAAGAAGTGACCCTGAAGATGCAAGAGTAAGCTGTATAGAATTCTTTGTTGTTTTTTGAACTTCTTTAGCTTTGAACTCCATACTATATTCACTATATAAATAAGGTAACTTCATATGTCTTGCAAATTCTTTCCCAGAAGCAGAATCCCCATTCATAATAAGAAGAGCTTCATCTGCCGCTCTTATTCGTATTTCTTTCATTGCGGTTTGTAAAAGAGTAGTGCCTATATGTTGTTTCCTATAGTTCGGATGAACAAACCCTATTAACTCCAGTTTTGTCGGTCTTTCAAAATCATACATACTTAATGCACCGATTAATTGAGTATTATCATAAAATAGGAAATCATATACCTCTTCATTATTGCGAGCAGTTAAAAAGTTTATATGTAAATCTGATGAGTAATCAATTTGATCGTGTTGCCCACAAATATGAGCTAAATCTTTCATTTGCTGAATTTCGTTTGCTATTAAAGATTTCTTTTGTTCAATATTCATTTCATAACCCCTCTCATTCGTATTTAAAAATAGGATGGATGACTAAGCCACTTTTTTAACTCCACACTGCCCTGAACAGATAATAACCGATACAAATATCGATAGGGAGGTCTACATTCTGCAAGATGAGGAAGGGGCATAATGGTTTCGTAACCTTGTTTAAAAGCATGTGCCTCTTTTTCTGTAAACACATATTCTAAGCCGATAAAATCAAACTCCCGGGGAGCAACGGCATAGGCTTCTGTATCTACTAATCCCGTAATAGTTGTACCATCTGATAAAAACTGAGTAGGGTCCATATCAATTAAAACGAGCGTTGATTCCTTTGGTGCTGGTAAGGAAGAAAGTTGTGATTCAAAAGTAGGAAATGCATTTTGTATGCTTTCATTATCGGAATAAAACATATTCACAAGCTCTTTACTCACATTTAAAATGTGTGATTGGAATTCATCTAGTGTAATTTGGAAGGAACCTGACACATTTCCTATGTAATCGGCTTTAAATGTATGTATTTCTGCAAGCCCTTTTCCTAGACTGAATAAAATAGAATCTGGTTGCCCGATAAAAGATTGAACTGTGTTACCTACTAACTTTTCGGCTACAACGAATTCACGGCCATTTAAAATATGTTTTTCTAATATTGTTGGGATAGGAAGATTAGTATGTTCTTGCAGCAATGTATGTACAGCTTTTAAATGATGTACGTTCCTTGGATCAATTCCAAATAGGTTTTTACATCCCCACCAAAAATCATAATTTGGCTCTTCATTCATTTTAGAAGAACGAACGATGACTTCTGCATCTTCTGTTCGGACGAGAAACACATCGCTTGCATGGTCTTCATAACCTGGGTGTAAAGCTTGAATAGATAAAATAGGTGAAGTGAATAGTTGTTGTAGCATGAAGTTACCTCTTTTTCTGTAAATTCTATAAATTCATTATATAACAGAATATGTTCCAAGTGGATAATGATGAGGACAACTTAGAACTTAAATAAATTTATAGTGAGAAATCAGTGTGGAAATTATATTTTTCTACTTTTGTATGAATTATCAAAATAATATTTCTGATGATAAATCTGTAAAAATGCCTGAATGTAACTCCCGTATTTTTCAATAAATGAAAGGTTAAGCATACTTTTATAAGAGTTATAATGTAGGTTATGAAAAATATTTCTCAATAATAAAATGAAGTGAAAAATATGAAGAAGTAGAATAGATTCCTTTATAATAGTTTTAAATTAATTAATATAATTAACTATTAATATTGTTAGATAGGAGAGAATATGATGGCAAATGTACTCGTAATAAATTTTCCCGGAGAAGGTCATATAAATCCGACTTTAGCTATTGTAAGTGAGTTAATTCGGCGAGGGGAGACAGTTGTTTCGTATTGTATTGGAGATTATAGAAAGAAGATTGAAGCAACAGGTGCAGAATTCCGAGTGTTTGAGAATTTCCTCTCTCAAATTAATATTATGGAACGAGTAAATGAAGGTGGGAGTCCTTTGACGATGCTATCTCATATGATTGAAGCATCAGAGCGTATTGTGACTCAAATTGTAGAAGAAACAAAAGGGGAAAAGTACGATTACTTGCTATACGATAATCATTTTCCCGTAGGACGTATTATAGCCAATATTTTAAAATTACCTAGCGTTTCTTCTTGTACAACATTTGCTTTTAATCAGTACATTAATTTTAATGATGAACAAAAATCAAGACAAGTAGATGAAACGAATCCGTTATATCAATCTTGTTTAGCGGGAATGGAAAAATGGAATAGGCAGTATAGAATGAAATGTAATAGTATGTATGATATTATGAATCATCCTGGTGATATTACTATTGTATATACTTCAAAAGAATACCAGCCGCGTTCAGATGTATTCGATGAATCGTATAAGTTTGTCGGCCCATCAATTGCTACTCGAAAAGAAGTAGACAGCTTTTCTATGGAAGATTTAAAAGATGAAAAATTGATTTTCATTTCTATGGGAACAGTTTTTAATGAACAACCTGAACTATATGAAAAATGTTTTGAAGCGTTTAAAGATGTAGAAGCGACAGTCGTATTAGTTGTTGGTAAGAAGATAAATTTAAATCAATTTGAAAACATTCCGAATAACTTTAAGTTGTATAATTACGTACCGCAATTAGAAATATTACAGCATGCTGATGTATTCGTGACACACGGTGGTATGAATAGTTCGAGTGAAGCACTATATTACGGTGTCCCGTTAGTTGTAATTCCGGTAACAGGAGATCAGCCTTTAGTTGCGCAACGAGTGAGTGAAGTAGGGGCTGGAATAAGGATTAATCGTAAAGAATTAAGTTCTGAATTGTTACGTGAGACTGTAGAAAAAGTAATGGATGATGTGACATTTAAAGAAAATAGTCGTAAAGTTGGTGAGTCCCTTAGAAATGCTGGTGGGTATAATAGGGCAGTTGATGAAATATTAAAAATGAAAATGAATTCATACTTAAAACTTAAATAAATGTTTGGAGCACACTTACTGTAATACGTAAGTGTGTTTCTGTAAATAAATTACATAAAAAATCACTGTAAAGGTGAAACTTTTGTGTATATAAACTCATATCTTTGAATTAGTAGTAAAATTACGTTAAAATAATACTAAGAAAATATATAAGTTTTGGGGGTAATGAATGAAAAGAGTATTTGAATACGTATTATTAACAATTGGATCGATTATTGTAGCGGGTTCATTAGAGCTTATTTTAGCACCTAATGGCTTAGTAGATGGTGGGGTAACGGCCATTGCTATTATGGCAAATAAAGTTGCTGGATTACCGCTTTACGGAGTGTTTTTAGGACTTAATATTCCTATCCTGCTATTTACCGCAAAAGTAATGGGGAAGAAGTTCTTCATCCGTACATCTTATGCAAATGTAGTTACAACACTTGGATTAATCTATTTAAAACCATTTCCGGCGATTACAACTTCTGAATTATTAATTGTACTTTATGGTGGCGTACTGTTTGGAATAGGCGTTGGGATTGTTGTTAAAATGGGTGGCGCAATAGATGGATCAGAAATGTTAGCGGTTTGGATGAACAAACACTTTAAAGTACCGATTAGTACATTTTTACTTGCTGTAAATGCAGTTATTTTCACATTTGTAGCGATTTTATTTTCAATCGAACAAGCGATGTTCTCATTAGCAATTTTCTATATTGTTACGAAGATGATTGATTTCATATTAGATGGTATTAACCAAGGAAAGAGCGTCATGATTATTTCTGGTAAAAATAAAGAAATAGGCGATCTGCTTATGAAAGAATTGCAATTATCCGTTACGTATCTACATGGAGAAGGTGGTTTTTTAGGAGAACATAAGAGAATCATTTATTGTATTACAAACCGTTTCATTTATCCAAAAATGAAAGATCTCGTTCTCTCTGTAGATCCAACTGCTATCATTGAAGCTTCCTATTCAACAGAAACAACTGGTGTTAAGCGGCCAGGAAGGGCAGCGAGAACAGAAAAATAGTGAATGAAAATAGCTCCACGTAAGTATAACTTACGTGGAGCTATTCTTATTTAGGGAACCAGGCCTTTCTCAGTAATTGAACTACAGTTTCGATACGATCCTCTGGAATACTGCCAAAACCGAGCAATACATACGACTCATCCATTACATTATGAACAGAATCGTATGTGGAGAGAGGGTATAACTTAATACGTTCTTTTGCGGCTGCATGAATAAGTTCTTGTTCATTCATCCCGTTATGAACGTGAAGTACAATATGAAGTCCGGATTGTTCACCGAGTATATGGACGTTATTTCCCATCTCGTTTGTAATAGATTTAATTAAAGAAATATGTTTTCTTTTATATAACGTCCGACTTCGGTTAATATGACGTTCCCAATCACCATTTTGAATAAAGGTGGCAAAGGTAAGTTGCTGCAGCGTAGAAACAGTTTGTTTAAACATACCACCAAGCTCTTCATAGGCTCTTAACAGATGAGGTGGTAAAACAATATATCCAATTCGTAAAGAAGGTAAAAAAGATTTCGAGAAAGTTCCCATATAAATAACACGTTCATTTGCATCTAGTCCTTGTAAAGAAGGAATAGGTTTTCCTATATAACGGAATTCCCCGTCGTAATCATCTTCAATAATATAGCCCTTACAATCATTCGCCCATTTTAATAACTCGAGTCTTCTAGATAATGGCATAATGATTCCAAGTGGAAATTGGTGAGATGGAGTGACATACGCTACATTGCAACCCGATTCACGTAAAGCGGAAATATGAATTCCTTTATCATCTAAAGGGATGGGGTGAACGGTAAGACCAGAACTTTGAATCATAGCAGGAATACGGTGAAATCCAGGGTTTTCGATTCCGAATTCCTTTTTTGAACCAAGTAGTTGAAGTAGTAGCCAAAGAAGAGGCTGCGTACCTGCTCCAATAATAATTTGATCAGGTGAAGAATGTACCCCGCGAGCATGATATAAATACTTTGAAATATGTTCTCGTAGAACGAGCTCACCTTGTGGATCTTCCTTAGCAAATAATTCATTTTCATACTGAAATAAAGTTTCGTGTATTGCTCTTTTCCAGTTTGTTATCGGAAAAGCTTTTTGATC
>NZ_JAEHBI010000050.1:0-37897 GCF_016483705.1 Bacillus cereus group sp. N6 | reverse complement strand
TCTTCTTTAGCCTTTGCTATTTCCCTTGCTTTCTCTTCTTCTTTAGACTTTGCTATTTCTCTTGCTTTCTCTTCTTCTTTAGACTTTGCTATTTCTCTTGCTTCGGCCTCTTCCTTAGCTTTTGCTTCTTCTTGGGCTTTCACGTCTTCTTTAGGCTTTACTATTTCTTGTACTTTCGTTTCTTCCTTAGGCTTTACTACTTCTTGTACTTTCGTTTCTTCCTTAGGCTTTACTACTTCTTGTACTTTCACTTCTTCTTTAGGCTTTACTACTTCTTGTACTTTCACTTCTTCTTTAGGCTTTACTACTTCTTGTACCTTCACTTCTTCCTTAGGCTTTACTACTTCTTGTACTTTCACTTCTTCTTTAGGCTTTGTTACTTTTTGTACTTTCGCTTCTTCCTTAGGCTTTGCTATCTTTTGTGCTTTAACTTCATCCTTAGCTTTAGCTGTTTTGTGTACTTTCGCTACTTGCTTCGTTTTCTCTTTAGCTGTTTTTTCAACTGGTGCTGTACTTGATAGGAAAGAAACATTAACATAAGCTGTTTTTCCTTTATACTCAAATTGTAACCAACCGTCTTTTACTTGATGTGTTGATTCAATTACATCATTTGTTTTTAGTCTGCCAAGTATTTCTGATTCTGTACTGGCATCAGAACGGACATTTAACAAATTCGCTGTTACATAATACACATCTTTTGTAAACTCCGCACTTACAAAGACTTCTTTACCATTTAAATCCATTTTGGACCATCCTTCTTCCGTATGTATAACCTTTAACTTTTCTCCTTCTTTTACTTTTTTGACAACTTTTGATTCAGTAGTCGGTTTTTCACGTACGT
This sequence comes from Bacillus cereus group sp. N6, assembly GCF_016483705.1. NCBI lineage: Bacteria > Bacillati > Bacillota > Bacilli > Caryophanales > Bacillaceae > Bacillus > Bacillus cereus group sp. N6. The sequence goes on along the minus strand of NZ_JAEHBI010000050.1, from coordinate 37,056 downwards.
TGAGTACATCTGCTGTTACGATTGTTTCTGCGGTAGCAGTTGTAGTAAATGCTCCCAATCCAAAAACAGTTGCTGTTGCTGCGCCAATTATTTTTTTCATATTAGCCTCCATTATTTTTTTGAATTCTATCAAATGCTTCCATAAAATTAGGAAAGCATTTGCAGCAGTATATTATTACGACTTAATATACTGCTATTAAAACTCCTTACTCCAATACTATCAAATTCTCATTTTTAATTCTATATATTATAAAGTGAAACTTTAATCAGTGGGGGTTTTGTTCATCCCCCAATGATTATTAGTTGAACCAATCGGACGTTTACGGACAGTTGATCTCCCACCTAACTTCTTTGCTCCAACTGAATTTTGAGGTGGGAGTTTTCCTGTCCGTTAACGCGGGATAAATCTCACTATCTTCTATAAACTCTTCATACTAAATAGTTGTCACAATTCCTGCCAAAAACAAACTTACGATTGCTAAAAATTTTGTGCCGACTATAGCCCCTCTTAAATGAAACTTATAATCTTTATATCCCTTCATGCCTTCTGTACTAGGAATAACAACAAATCTTGGGGTAATCCAGCAAAAGATTAGCCAATCAATTATAAACAAATCTACTAAATTGAAAATCATTAAAATACCAAAAGTATGTAAATAGGCATCAATATATAATAATTTTTCATGTTTATGTAGTATATATGTAGAAACGACAGGCGTACCGAAAAGAATAGCATTATATGCAATATTAAAGTAGATTGTTTGCTTTTTTTCATGAATCGATTTTGGAAAAACTACCTTTTGAATATCTTTCGGATATTCAGTTAACGAAAGACGAGGATTATAATATAAAGATCCTAAAATCATTACAGATAGTACAATAGACATAATGACACCAACGTACATCATTTGCTCAAATGGATTCATATGCTTCATTCACCTTTTTCTTTAATTACTATGCTTCTCCTTTACTTAATTACATATTGTATGCCCACAAATAACCAAAAATTAATAACACCTTTAACACCCAATCAAAATTCTTGCAATGCAAAAACAATTTTTATAAAGTGAAAGCCAAATTAGTTAAGTAAGGATTGGTGAAAACTATGAAAATAGAACATATTGCAATATGGGTAAATGATTTAGAATTAATGCGTTCTTTTTATACAAAGTACTTTAATGGTAAAGCGAACTCTTTATATCATAATAAAGCAAAACAATTTGAATCTTATTTTATTACGTTCGAATCTGGTGCAAGACTTGAAATTATGCGTAAAAAAGGTATAGAAAAAGAGCCTAACCCCAACATAACTGGCTATGCTCATATGGCTTTCTCTGTCGGTAGTGAAGAACGTGTAAATGAATTAACTACAACATTGAAAAATGATGGTTATCCTTTATTAAATGGACCACGTTTCACTGGAGATGGCTATTACGAAAGTGTGATAAGCGATCCTGAAGGTAATCAAATTGAAATTACGATTTAATTTATCTTTTTTCTGAAGAACAAATGAAAATTAGTTTGGAGGAATATTATACAAAAGCTAAATTTGAAGAAACAGATTTTAATTTATATTTCCAACTCGTATTTAATAAAGAAGTAATGGCGCAAATTACCGAACGCGCTATTCCGTTAGATGAAGCGAAAAATGACTTTACAAGGCTGGTAAAGCGCAATGAAAATCATCAACTATTCGGCTCTTATAAAGTATATGATTCTATTACAAATGAGTATATCAATCTTGGACATGTTACGGTAAACGAGGATAATGTTAAAGAGGCTGAAATTGGTTATATGATTTTGCCAGAGCACTGGGGAAAAAGATATGGATTGCCTAAGGAGATTTTGAGTATAATTATTTAACTATATAAAAAAGAAATGCTGCTTTTGAACTAAAAGTAGCATTTCTTTACATATTACGCCCTATTCAACTATCGAAAGTATAACTTTCTCAAGTTCTTTTTTAGAAAGCATACTACCATTTATATAGATTTGATATGCATTTTTCCCTTCTTTTGCAGGTACCACTATTTTCATAGCTCGTACATTCGATTCTTTATACTCACCGAATGTAACGTCATAGCCATTTAATGTATATTTTTTTATATCTCCAGTAAAATTTTGTCCTCTTTTAGATGGTTTATCAAATGGTCTATCAAGAAAATAATCTTTATATTCTCCCTCAACGATTTCTAATTGATGAATTGTAAAACCTAATTCTACATCTGAAGTATGTGGCTCTTTTTTTACATTACGATTTTCATATCTCATCGTAATCAACGGCACAGGTTTGTCTAATGTCGCTTCTGCTTTTACTTCTTCAAATACTAATTGATGTCCAACCGGAATATATGTTGGATGCTTGATTGGAAAACCAGTTATTTTTTCGGCTTGTTCAAATGTATAGGTAAAATGTTGATCTATGCTTTCTTCATATATATTTAATTGTTCCATTACTTCTCTATCTCTTTTTTCTTCATCAGCATTTAAACGATTTGTAGCTGTATATTGTCTCTCACCATTCTCTACGACACTTACTTTCTTATAAAAATGGTACGTTTCCTGTAATAAAGCTACATACTTTTCAAAGTCCTCTTCTGTAAATATACTTTTAGCAATTTCTATACGTTCCATTACTAAATTATAACCATCCTCAGTCATTCCCATATCTTGCCTTGCTTTTTCTGGTGTCCCTACAATTTTATCCATTAATGTTGTACCTGCAAAAGTACCAGTCGGTATTAAAATAGCAGCAGCAACAAAGCCAAGTAATAACTTTTTCTTCATAGAAGTTTTCTCTTTGTTCCTCATCTTTTGGTATTTATAAAAAGAAGCTTGTACTTTATCTTCCAGATTAGGAGAAGGCTCTATATTCGCTGCTTTTCTTTTCAATTCATTTGTTACATATTTTTCAAAATCCATTTACTTCTCCCTCTCTTATGTCTGGCATATGATCCATTTCAGCTCTTAATCGTTTTAGTGCAGTATGTAATCGAGATTTCACTGTACCGATAGGGATTTGAAGAAGTGCAGCAATTTCCTCCATACTATATTCATGGAAGTAACGCATAATTATTACTTCACGATGCTTATAAGATAATTTGTGTACAATCTCCACTAATTCATTACGTGTTTCCTTATGTAAAATATCTTCATGCATTATGTAAGAGCGATCTTGTTCATACATTTTTTTCTTTTCAAAAATCCGAAACCTTCGCCACGATTTACGACGCCAATCCTGTACTTGCTTCACAACTAGTCCATGTAACCAAAATCGAAATGAACGATTTATATCATAGTTTGTTACGGATTTCCACATGTGTATATACACTTCATTCACTATATCGTCTACATCTTCGTGTTGACTTCCTACTAAAAATACTACTGTTTTATAAATATCTTTACATGTGTACTCATAAATAACTTGAAAGGCTTCTTGGTCCCCAGACTCCATTTGATATAGCCATTCTTTTAATTGTACTTCTTCCAAAATTACGTTCCCCTCTCATGATCTTTCACACTATATTCGCTCGTTTTTCACAAAAGGTTCATTTTACATGAAAATTTATTTATTACAATAAAAATATAAAGTATATTTTTAAGAAAAGGAGGATTTCAAGAATGAATACAGAGGATAAAATTTACGCTGAAAAAGTGTTAAAAAATCTATTCATCGGATCACAAGTTGATGGATTACAATTTGGAATTTCTCCAACCGCAATAAAAATTCATTTTTACAAATTTTCATGATCCTGTTCATTATGAGGGGCAATTATATATCAATATCGAGACGAACTGGTGTCCAATGTGAGCAATAGCTTGTTGTTGCTACACCTGGTAATGATATCTCCACTTGGACTCCCGATAAGTTTAATAAAAAATAGCTAATGGTATATTCCCATTAGCTATTTTTTATTTTGAAGAAACACTAGCAAAGCGTCTCCTTCCCAAGATTCCAACTAAACCATCTCCCATGCCCTTCGGTTTCTCCAACCGTTTCACGATATTCGTTTCCGTTAATATAATAATCAATATGAAGGTCCCGGTCCCACATGTTGTTATATAGGTGGAATACATCACGTTTTGCACCGATTTCTTGGATTTGTTTTTCTAACTTACGTTTTACTTGTTCAGGTATTTGATTTGCGACGTGTGTATGGAAAATACAGATTATAGCATCTTTACTTATTTGTTCGATGATAGATGGCAATAGCTCCACACCGTCTCCTTCTATTAATTGAACAGATTCAGTTTTCACTAAAGATGCTGCTTGGTCAAACATTTCAAGTCTTTCTTTATGCTCTGGCCAAATGAGTGCACATAGCCACAAATAATCTTCATTACTATGTAAATCATTTACATGTAAATCTAGTCCGATTCTTTCTGCGACAGATGGACTTTCTTTTAGAAAATGAGGCACATTCTCTCCTCTTATTTCAGAAGTTACATGCACATTCGAGTTTATATTTCCGTATGTTACATCTGTTCCATACGAATAGCTATATTGATCCCAGAACAGTTGTAATCCAGAACTTGTCCCAATTTCAATTAACGCTAATGGTTTTTTCACTTTATTAAATATGTAACAAAAACTTGGGTATAAGTACGCACATCGCCTTACTTCATTCGTTTGAACGAGTTTCGTTTGTAATAAGGTAATGATTTCTTCTCGATACGTTTTACAGAAATCTTTAAAATAATCAAAAGCTTGATTTAAATCCGTATTAGCATTTTCAACTAAGCTACTGTAATACATTTTTAAATGATGTTCTTTCCCTGATAGTAATAAATAATGTACAGCACCTAATAATAAGTTTGGAATTGGTTGGCCTACTTGAGCGTAGGAAGATAGTGTAAGTACTTCCTCATCTTCAGCAATTTTTATTGATAAGTATTCATATAAATCACTTGACCCTTTACATTCCTTTATTGAAAAATTCCGAAATAAGTTTGCGATTTGTTCTTGTGTACGCATTGGTATCCCTCCTTTTTATTTTACAGAATAATCATACTATTATCAGGGGTAAAATTCCATAAAAAGGTATCCTTTCTACCCACTTTCGTATACGTAAGCTTTTTCGGGATAATTTCAAACTGTAATTTTTTTCTATTTATCACCTTAAAAGAGCTTGTTAAATAAGATTTTTGGCGAATAAAACGTTAAATAGTTTAAAATTATCAGATAACACTAGATATTTTAGTCTATTAATTATTATAATAGAGTATGAGATGGTTATACAATTGAGACAAAAAAGGTAAATACCTAGGTGGGGCCTAGGCGGTGTTTCTCTTTTACGGCTTAGACATAGAAAACACCTACTCTTTTTTGCCAATATAGGGGATGGAGAGATTATCATGAGCAACATGCAGCAAAAAACAGACGTTATCTTAATTGGTGCAGGAATTATGAGTGCAACGTTAGGCTCATTACTAAAAGAATTAGCACCTGAATGGGAAATTAAAGTTTTTGAAAAACTCGCAAGTGCCGGGGAAGAAAGCTCTAATGAATGGAATAATGCAGGTACAGGGCATTCTGCGCTATGCGAACTGAACTATACTTCCGAAAAATCTGACGGATCTATAGATATTAGTAAGGCTGTAAAAGTAAATGAGCAATTCCAGCTTTCAAGACAATTTTGGGCATATCTTGTAAAAAGTAAATTAATTCGTAATCCACAAGATTTCATTATGCCTCTACCTCATATGAGTTTAGTACAAGGTGAAAAAAATGTTGAGTTTCTAAAAAACCGTTTTGAAGCGCTTTCAAAAAATCCACTGTTTCAAGGTATGGAATTTTCCGATGCTCCTGAAACATTAAAAAAATGGCTTCCACTCATTATGGAAGGACGTACACCTAACGAACCAATGGCTGCAACGAAGATTGATTCTGGAACAGATGTTAACTTCGGTGCATTAACACGTATGTTGTTTGATTACTTACAAACGAAAAATGTCGAGCTAAACTACAAACATAGTGTCGAAAATATTAAACGCACAAAGAATGGTTTGTGGGAAGTAAAAGTACACGATATGAATAGTGGTAAAATTGAGCATCACACTGCAAAATTCGTCTTTATCGGCGGCGGTGGCGGTAGTCTACCTCTACTACAAAAGACTGGTATCCCTGAATCAAAACATATTGGTGGATTCCCTGTAAGTGGACTATTTATGGTATGTAAAAACCAAAAAGTTATCGAGCAACATCATGCGAAAGTATATGGTAAAGCTAAAGTTGGCGCTCCGCCAATGTCTGTACCTCACCTTGATACGAGATATATAGACAATAAAAAAGCTTTACTATTTGGACCGTTCGCAGGGTTCTCTCCTAAGTTCTTAAAAACTGGCTCAAACCTTGACTTAATTGGTTCTGTAAAACCAAATAACGTCTTAACGATGTTAGCTGCTGGTGTAAAAGAAATGGGATTAACAAAATACTTAATTCAGCAAGTTATGTTATCTCACGAAAAACGTATGGAAGAATTACGCGAATTCATTCCGAACGCGAAAAGTGAAGATTGGGATATTGTAGTTGCTGGGCAACGTGTGCAAGTAATTAAAGATACTGATGCTGGCGGTAAAGGTACACTTCAATTCGGTACAGAAGTTGTCAGTGCAGCTGACGGCTCAATCGCTGCATTACTAGGTGCTTCACCAGGTGCCTCTACTGCCGTTCACGTCATGCTTGAAGTATTAGAAAAATGTTTCCCAAGCCGCATGGTAGAATGGGAAGAAAAAATAAAAGAAATGATTCCTTCTTATGGCATTTCACTAACTGAAAATCCAAGATTGTTCCAAGACCTTCACACTTCTACAGGTCGTACGCTTGGATTAAATGAAAAAGAAACGGTTCATAATTAAAGAAGTTATTAAAAAACGTCCGATTTATTCGGACGTTTTTTTGTTACTAAAAATTATATTTATCAATATTCTCTTTCGTAAATACAACCCGCTCTGGTAATACTATAATTCCATTTCCTTCTGCTTCATAATCATAACCTTGGATGGAGTTTGGCTCTACTTTCACTTTTCCGATTCCTTTTACTTCGAAACTATCCCCTACTTTTAACTTCTTCCCTTTTACTACTATTTCATTTGCTACATACGTTGCGAGTGCACCTTGTTGTTTTACATCCCATAATCCAAATTGTTGTACTGTTCCACGTTTTACGTAATCACGCATAACGTTTGGTGTGGAAAAACCAGTTACGACTACTTTTTTATCCATTTTTAAGTTTTCAGCTGCTTGTGCCATCGCTGGTAGTGCCGTTGCATCCGGGCAAATGACTGCATTAATATCTGGATATGTTTTTAAAATGTTCTCTCCTACAGATAAAGATTTTTGCGCATTATTTTCGCCGTACTGCGTCGTTACAATTTCCCAGTTCGGATATTTCTTTTTAATAATTTCTTTCGCTTTCGTTACCCATTGGTTTTGATCCGTTACCGTTGGACTAGAATAAAAAAATGCTACTTTTCCTTTATCCCCAATTTGTTTGGAAGTCATTTCAATTAATAAATTAGCAAGTTGATCTGGTGTTCCTTGGCTTATATAAAATGAACGGTCTTTCGGATTCACATCAGAATCCCACGTTAAAACAGTCATTCCTTTTTTCTTAGCTCGTTGTAATGATTGTGATAAACCATCTACTGACGTAGAAGAGACCATAAGTGCATCATAGTTTTGATTAATAAAGTTGTTTATATATTTCACTTGCCCTGATACACTTGCTTCAGACGGTCCATCATATTTCACATGTACGCCTAACTTATCTCCCATCTCTTTTGCTCCTTCACCACCCGATGTAAAGAAGCCAACTCCAGTTAATTTCGGGATGAATGCAAATTTCACATCATCTGCCTTTTTCTTATCTGCCGTTTGACTAGAGCAAGCGATTAAACCGATTAAACAAATGCATACAATGAATACAATCCCCAGTTTTCTCTTCATGACATTTCCCCCTTATGCAAGTTCTTTCTTTTCCACGGTGTGAATTGATGTAATTTGAAATGTCTCATAATAACTGAAAGAATAAGAATAATACCAATAACTACGTTAGATTGTTCATTTGTTAAACTCGTCATTTGCAAGCCATACTGCATTAACCCAATAAAAATACTCGCCAGTACAGTACCGATAATACTTCCTTTTCCCCCTGTAATAAGTGTCCCGCCTAATACGACTGCTGTAATGATTGGTAAAATCGTTTCACTTCCCATATCAGCACGTGCGGAGCCGAAATATGCAGTTAAGAAAGCGCCTCCTAATCCACCTCCTAACCCGGAAAGTATGTAAGCGATGATGACTACTTTTTTCGTTTTGATCCCAGTGTATTTTCGTTTGCACCAGTTAATTTGACGTGGCGCCCATAAATAGTACGGTGAAACAATACAGTGCATAAAATCGTTAATATAATCAATAACCATAATAAATTCGGTATCCCTATAAAACTACCGTTTGCCAGTTGTACAAATGCGTCAGGCAAACCACTTATCCCTTCATATCCAGAAGCACCTGCCCCTCCTGAAATGACGAGTGCAATTCCGCCGTATAAAAACATTGTTCCGAGTGTAACGACAAGTGGCTCTACGTCTGTCATTTTTATAATGAATCCGTTTAAAGCTCCTGCTAAACAGCTGATTAAAAGAGCTAATATGACCGCTAGCAAAATAGGTATTCCATTCATCCAAAGTACACCAATTATAATCGAAGTTAACCCCATAATAGATCCTACAGAAACGTCAATTCCTCCTGTTACAATAACGAAAGTCATTGGTATCGCTGCGATTGCTATAAATAGAAAATCATTTGTACTAAAAAGGAGATTACTAATATTTAAGAAATCACTACTTATAAAACTAAAGAGAATGAATTCTATAGAAAGTAATACAATTAGAACACCTTCCCATCTGTACAAATACTTCATAGATTCATCCTCCTTTCCGCCTTCCACTTTTTCATAACACTATCTAATATAACGATTACTAATAATAAAAACCCTGAAATAGCATTATTCCAAAACGCAGGTATTTTTAAAAAGACAAGTGAACTACTAATCACCTCTAAAAATACTGCTCCTAATGCAGCTCCAACTATAGAACCCGTTCCTCCTTTTAAATGAATTCCCCCTAGTACAGCAGCTGCGATAACCTGTAGTTCTATCCCGGTACCTGTTTGATTTGGTACGAACCCGATATTCATGACAAATATGCAACCAGCGAGAGCAGCGCTTATGCCAGATATAATAAACGCATATATCTTCACTTTATTAACTGGTATACCAATGAGTCTCGCGCCATCTTCATTATCACCTACCGCATAAAAGTATCTTCCGAATGGCACTTTCCTTAAAAAGAAGTATAGTAGTAGTAAAATAATAAGAACAACCCATACAATTATCGGCAAACCAAGTATGACGATCGATGACATTTTCTTAAAATTGTTTGGTACGTCTTCAATCCACTTTCCGCCTGTGAAAATTAACATCGCACCTCTAATGATCCCTAACATACCTAATGTCATAATAATAGCTGGTACCCGAAACTTCGCAACGCCAATCCCATTTATAAAACCGAGAATAGCGCCAAGTAAAATAGCAGCAAGTATGGACAAAAATGCATGATATCCATCCGTTAACAACATCCCGCAAACAGCTGCGCTTAATCCCATAATTGAACCGACTGATACGTCTATATTTTTCGTAAATAAGACGAACGATTGGCCAATTGCTAGCACAACTAAAATAACGCTTGATTTCATCATTAAAGATAACGAGTTAAGCTGAACGAAACTTGGATTTATCATTCCGACAATGGCAATGTAAATGAGTAATAATAGTATGATAGATGTTTCGTGCATTTTATACATACGTTTCATTCCGTTACACCTCCGTATGCAAGACGTGTAACTTCATCTACAGTCATATTTTGTTTCTCTAAATGAGAAACAAATTGTCCATTTCGCATTACATATACACGATTTACTAATTGAACGATTTCTTCAACATCGGAAGAGATTAATAATATTGCGAGTCCTTCTCTTTTCATTTTTTCTATCGTCTCATATACTTCAATCCTTGCTTTCGCATCAATTCCGCGAGTCGGTTCATCAAGAATAATAATTTTTGGATTACACGCAAGATATTTTGCAAGCACGACTTTTTGCTGATTACCTCCCGATAAAGATGCTAGAACTTCATCCATGCTTCGTACAACAATTCGAAACTGTTCTATATACGTCTTCAATAAAGCGCTTTCTTTTTCTTGGTTAATGAAAAATCGACTATTCTGATGTAAACTTGCTGCAGTCATATTTTCTTTAACCGATGCAATTGAGAAAATACCATTTCTTGCTCTATCCTCTGGCACATAAACTAATCCCTCGCTAAGTCTTTTATGCAAAGAGCATGAATCAATTGATTTTCCTTCTAATAAAATAGAACCTGATTTTATAGACTTCAATCCAAATATGGTTTCTGCTAATTCCGTTCTGCCTGATCCAACAATGCCAGCAATTCCTACAATCTCTCCAGCATGTACAGTAAATGATATATTTTCGAATGCGTGACTCGTTATATCAATTACTTCTAATATTTTTTTCGTTTCTTTTGTCTCTTGCACTATTTCTCTTTTCTCTTCTTGTTTATACCCTTTCGGCAATAACCCCTCCATTAGCATGTCATATGTATAGTCACATACATCACCTTGGCTTACAATCATTCCATCACGTAATATCGCTACTTTGTTGGCAATTTCAAAGATTTCTGGAAAGCGATGCGTAATATATATCATTCCTATTCTTTTTTCTTGTAAACTTTTCATCAGCACAAAAAGACTCTTTATTTCGTGAGTTGTTAATGTCGATGTTGGCTCATCTAAAATAAGAATCTCGGCTTCCCGTATTAATCCTCTAACGATTTCTACTAACTGTTGCTGCGCAATGGATAGTGATCCTCCTAATTCTTTAAGGTCAATATCCCATCTTAAACTGTCAATCAATTGCTGAATCTTTACTTTTAATTCCTTTTTCTTCCCTTTTAGTCCGATACATATATTTTCTTCAATGGTCATATGCGGAAAAATGAGTGGTTCTTGTGGTATTAAGTAAATCCCTTCTCGGTGTGCTTTTTCCGGATTTACAAACTGTTTCCTCATTCCTTTTACATACATTTCTCCACTATCATACGAATATAACCCCGTTAATATTTTCATTAATGTTGATTTTCCAGCACCATTCCCTCCAACTAAAGCGTATATATCGCCACGCTCTACTTGTAAGTTCACCTCTTTTAACACATGTTGATTTGAAAACGCCTTACTCATTTTCTTTACATGTAATAAAGGTACGTTCTCCACATGATGTCACCTGCCTTCATCCAGAACATTTTTTGAGAAAATGATTATTTGTTCTACTTGTTTTGTAGCATTGTATATTTCTTTTTTCATATCTAGAACACTTTTTTCATCAGACAATTAATCGTTTCAACTGGAATAAACAAAATATATGGCACATATGTTTAAGCAGTGGTCAATTGTTGAAAGGGATGACGCGTATGACACAGCTGAACTTTGAAGAGAATTTATTAACTAAAGTAGCTTGGTACTATTATAAAGACCAATTAACACAACAGGAAATTGCTTCACTTCTTCACATTTCAAGAAATAAAGTTGTCCGATTATTAGATAAGGCGCGCAGTGAAGGTATCGTTACATTTCACGTAAAAGGGACTGGTTTACACTGTTTAAGTATTGAGCGTGACCTAATGAAAAAATTCCATTTAAAAGATGCTTTCATTATCCCTACTCCAATAAACAATTATCACGCTTCTCTCGGAAAAGCTGCTGCACAGTATTTAGAAACTCAGCTCCAACAAGGCGATTTACTCGGCATTGGCTGGGGTGAAACGATTAGCAAAATGCTAGAAAACATTCATTTTGAAACTTCTATTAATCTTTCAATTGTAACGCTAACAGGCGGAGTAAATCACTATCTCCCGAGAAAACAAAACTATTTTCACTACATGCAAGGCGATTTTCACATTATCCCTACGCCGTTTCTAGCATCTACAACCGAAATGGCACAAAGTATTCTATCAGAACCGAGTGTAAAAGATATGCTTCATGTCGCTTCACTTGCTCATACAGCAGTTGTTGGTATTGGCGGGCTATCCCAAGACGCAACTATTGTAAAAGAAGAAAAATTAACACTACGTGAGATGACATATATTCGTAGTCAAAACGGTGCTGGCGATATTTTAGGGCAGTTTTATAATACGAATGGTGATTTATTAAAGCTCCCACATCATAATCGACTAATTGGTACGCCGCTCTCGATTCTGCGCAAAATGAAACATGTCGTTGGTGTTGCTGGAGGTATAGAAAAGATAGATGCAATTTATGGTGCCTTAAAAGGAAAGTTCATTCATACATTAATTACCGATGAGGAAACGGCCCTCTCCTTATTACGAAAGGATGGTGATTGTTAATGTCTCATTTATTAGCTTTTGATGCTGGTACAGGAAGCATTCGAGCTGTTCTTTTTGATTTACTAGGTAATCAAATTGCGGTCAGTCAAAAAGAATGGGTTCATAACACGGATCCTCGTTACCCAGGTTCTATGAATTTTGATGTAATAGAAAACTGGCAACTTGTACAACAATGCACGAAAGAAGTTTTACAAAGAAGTAATGTCTCGCCCTCTTCTATTCAAGCTATTAGCGCTACTAGTATGCGAGAAGGTTTTGTTTTATATGATAAAGATGGGCAAGAAATTTGGGCTTGTGCAAATGTTGATGGGCGCGCATCCGCCGAAGTTAGTGAACTAAAAGAAATTCGGTCACATCTTGAAGAAGAATTATATACAAGATCTGGTCAAACTTTTTCATTAGGTGCTTTACCCCGCCTACTTTGGATTAAAAAACATGAACCAGACGTCTATAATGCTATTCACTCTTTTACGATGTTAAACGATTGGATTTTATATAAATTAAGCGGCGTACTGCAAATCGATCCATCAAATGGATGTACATCCGGTATTTTTGACCTGCAAAATAGAATATGGGATAACGATGTCGCTATCGAGTGCGGTTTAACGTTACCATTTTCAACAACAGTAAATGAAGCGGGTACAGTAATTGGCAACGTCACAAAAGAGTGTGCAGCATTAACTGGATTATGTGAAGGAATTCCTGTCGTCGCCGGGGGCGGAGATGCACAAATGGCTTCACTTGGAACAGGAGTCGTGAAACCTAATCAAACGTTAATATGCGGAGGTAGTTTTTGGCAACAAGAAGTCAATGTTACAGAACCAAAAACAGATCCACATGCTTCCATTCGGGTAAATTGTCACGTTATACCTAACCTTTGGCAATATGAAACGATTGCCTTTTTCCCAGGCCTTGTTATGCGCTGGTTTCGAGATGCTTTTTGCCATGAGGAAAAGAAACTTGCTGACAAACTCGGTGTAGATGCTTATACATTATTAGAAGAACAAGCGAAAGACGTACCTGTTGGTTCACATGGCATTATCCCTACCTTTTCAAATGTTATGAACTACATTTCTTGGCGTCATGCCGCACCTTCTTTTTTAAATTTAAGTTTAGATGCAGACAAATGCGGAAAAAAAGAACTGTTCCGTGCTATTGAAGAAAATGCTGCCTTCGTTACACTTGGCAACTTAAAATTAATAGAAAATCTAACAGGGACATTCCCTTCTGAAGTCATTTTTGCTGGCGGTGCTGCTAAAGGAAAACTATGGCCACAAATTTTATCGGACGTCCTTGGTATTCCTGTAAAAGTACCTGTTGTGAAAGAAGCAGCTGCTTTAGGAACTGCGATTGCTGCTGGAGTTGGCGCTGGCATATATTCAGCTATGGAAGAAACTGCTGAACAGTTTGTACAGTGGGAGCACACATTTGAACCAATTACTGAAAATCATGAACTATATAAAGAATTCTATGAAACATGGAAAACTGTGTATAACAGTCAACTCGCTTTAGCTGATAAAGGGCTCACCTCACATATGTGGATTGCGCCTGGTGCTCTGTAACACATTACATAAAGGAGTGAAAAAGTATGTTAAAAGCGAATGAAAATGACTTCTCCTATCGCTTCGGTGATAATGGGCCGAAATATTTAATACAAGGTCCGAATATTGATCTTGGCCTTGTTGTCATTCAGCCTGGGCAAGAGTTTCAAAATCACTACCATACGACGTGCGAGGAAGTCTTTTATGCATTAGAAGGTGAAATTGATTTCTATGTGAATAACGAAAAAGTTCCGATTAAACAAGGCGATGTATTGCAAGTTCGCCCTCATGAATCTCACTATCTTATTAACCATTCTGACAAACCTTTTAAAGCAGTTTTTATTAAGTCACCACATTTACCAAATAAAGATACGGTACAAACGGAAAATCCAACATTAACGAAGGAGTGATTTCTAATGACTTGGGGATTTAAAAATCGATTAAATACAATTTTACCTGATGGAAGAGCGGTTATGTTAGCGATAGATCACGGCTACTTTTTAGGACCCATTCACGGGCTAGAACAGCCACTTGAAACAGTTAAAAACTTACTTCCTTACACAGATTCCCTCTTTTTAACTCGAGGTGTACTTAGCTCCTGTATTCCTGAAAACTGCAGCACACCGATGGTTATGCGTGTTTCAGGTGGAGCTACTGTCGTCGGTAAAGATTTAGCGAATGAAACAATTGTTACACCAGTAAAAGAAGCAGTAAAACAAAACGCAATTGGCGTCGGTGTTTCTGTTTTCGTCGGATCAGACTATGAAACACAAACTGTTTCAAATCTCGCAAATGTAGTTTCAGAAGCTCACGATTACGGTCTACCAGTACTCGGTATTACCGCTGTTGCGAAAGAATTACAAAAACGTGAAGCACGCTTTCTAGCACTCGCTTCCCGCGTATGTGTTGAAATGGGTGCTGACATTATTAAAACGTATTACTGCGAAGGATTCGAAAAAATCACCAGCACTTGCCCTGCCCCAGTTGTAATCGCTGGTGGTCCAAAACTCGATTCAATTGAAGACGCATTAAACATTACGTACAATGCACTGCAAGAAGGCGCAATCGGCGTAGATATGGGCCGAAACATATGGCAATCTGAACATCCTGCTGCGATGATTCAAGCGATTCATGGCATTGTGAAGAATGGATTGAATGTGAAAGAGGCACTCCAATTATTCGACGATGTAAAAAATTAAAATAAACGACAGACTATTACTCTTAAATATATACAAAATTAATATTTACTATAAAGAAAAACCTCTATGTTAGATTACTAAGTAACCTAACATAGAGGTTTTCTTTTACATTTTTTTGTTCCGGATTTAGTCAGATTTCTACAGATCGCGTACGTTCCAAACAATCTCACCGCGCTCCCCCCACGTACTGTGATGCCGATGAAACCCTATCTTTTCTAATACCCGGAAAGACGCCGTATTCCAAGCACCTACAGTAGACCAAAGTCTATGGCGACCCGTAGCAATCGCAGCCTCAAGCACTGCTGATGCTGCCTCTGTCGCATAACCTTTTCGATGAGCACTTTGGAACAACTCATATGCAATCTCTGGCTCTTCAAGCGTGGAACGACCGATGATTAAACCACAGTATCCGATGAAATCCCCTTCTTCTCGCCTACGTATAGTAAGAAGAGAAATACCATTTTCAGTTGCTTTCTTGCGCATTTCGATAAGAGAGCTACGAACAGATTCAATGGTTGGCATGTCCACACCACGTTCACCAATTAATTGTCTCAGCCAGACTGCATCAGATTCCTCCCACATATTCAGATCGAGTCGTTCCGTTTTTAACTGGAACGCCATATCTTTAAAAACAGCTGTCATAGCGGTAACCTCCTATTGATTTCACTGTACTACTTATAATAGTTTCGTACTTTACCATATGGGAAACCTGCTTGATTCATACATTATTATTATTTTATGCATAAGCAATTCCTCTGCTAAATAGACCTTGTTATCAAACTTCATTTTAAATCTATAATATTTGGTTTAAGGTGAATATCCTCTAGTTTATTAACAGTTTGTTGTTCACTTATCATACAAATAAAACAATCAAGCCCCTTTCCACACTGGATAAGAGGCTTGATTTACATCTTCAAACAATTACTCTTGTTAATTGCTATTGAACTTTCTTACCATCTTTATAGTCAAGGCAGGACACTTCAATTAACAATCCATTAAACATTGAAAAATAAAAACCGTAACTACTACCTCTCATTGCATACGGTTCCTTGTCTATTTCAATGCCACCAGCTACTAAACGATTATATGTTTGATCAACTTCACTTGAAGTATCCACTAAAAAACCAATATGAAAAGCTTCAGGGTACATAACTTCCTTATTTCCCTTAAATGCTTTTGGATCGCTTAGCACAAGTATAAATCCACTCTCATCACTCATCACTACTAGTGCCTTCCCCTTTTGCTCCAAAAATTGAAAATCAAAAAATGTTTCAAAGAAATGTCTCGCTTCTGATAAATCATCAACACATAGATTCAAATGATTTAACTTCATTTACTCATCTCCTATTAAACAGAAGTTATATAGACTCATATCCATAACACCTAAATATGTAAAGCAAGATATTCAAGCGTTCCGTCTAAGACTATGCTTTATAGTCTAATACTTTTCTCTATAGCTTAGAACGCTTTTTTAATGCATGCAATTACATGAATCATTCGACATGAAATTTTAATTTACCTATATAAAATGGTCAAATTATTTACTTTTCAAATTGTGTAAAATCCACTCAATTAAGAAAATTGCTGAAGAGGTACGTTCTATTGTATCCCCTACAAATAGTTTATGAAGTAATGCCCCCAAATGAATTGGTTTATTAGGCAACATTTGTATATACCTTAAAACAGATCCCGCTGGCGGTGTAGGCTTGTTATTAATAGCCCATATCCCTTCTAACAATGTCCAAGTTGACGTATGAACAATGTATGAAGCTTTTAACTCATCATGTGCTTTCAAAGCAGACTGAATTTTAATGAGCGAACTACGCAACCAATGAGAAATACCTTTCACTTTGTCGCTAGAAACACGATAGTTTTCAAATTCATATGTAGCTATTTCCTTTAACTTTTTCAACTCGCCGCTTTTATCAAATAAAATTTACCCTTCTAAAAATGAGTATAATTCCATCGGATTGTTTTTGAAGTTTTCTAGTATTTGATTAACGTCTGCATACTTATATTCAACTAAAATTTCTTCCCTCGTTTCAGAATGAAATTTCTTATTTTGTCCGTCTTCTAAAAGAACATAGAAGTCTAAATCCGAATCAGGATATGCATCACCTCTTGCGACAGATCCGATAAGCATACATCCAGTTATCTTATTTATAGATAAGATTTCAGCTACTATGGTTTGCACTAATTTTTTATGTTGTTCATGTTTAATAGATGTTTGTGCTTCTAACATTTGTAACCTCCAAACATATTATTATGGAGTTATTCGTCACCTAAATATATTGTACTTTTCTTATAACCTTCTACATACTTATTCAACGATTGTCAGTTCATATACAATTGCGTCTTTACTGCTTTTTGTTTTATCTTGAATCGTAACAATATCTCCAGCTTTTATTTTCGAAGCATTCACTACTTTTACCATCTCTGGCGGAACATATCCTCCATTGTTCTCTTTATTTAGCGGAAACCACTTTACTGATTTATTAGTTGCTTCTAAAATTTTATATTTAATTGTACCATCATACTTTATTTCACCAACAAGATCTTTTACTAATGTAGGTGTATATTTACCCTCTTCTTTTTCTAAAGAAATATGATCACCTATATCTGGGATACCATTTCTTACAGGTGCCTCCCATTTTGTTGGATTTAAATCATTTAAACTTACTTTCACACTATCTTCTTTATTTGAGCTAGCATCTTTTAGAAATATTTCATTATAATTCTTATCAATAATAATATACTCTTTCTGCTCTACTATTTTTGCACTACTCTCACGTTTTTCTTCCTCATTGTTAGATACTTCATCTTTCACATTATTATTACTACACGCTGATAATAATGTCGTCGCTAAAGCTACCATTCGTAACATTTTTTTCACTTCATTTACCTCCATTTATAACGAACAATTAAACATATATCACATCCATATTTTACTATAAATCAAAAAAAGAGGATATTTGTTTATTACTAAACAAATATCCTCTATCTTTACATATATATTACGACTGTTGATAAGCCGCTTTCGATGATTTTACATAATAAACTGCGTGATCAACGTTAATGATATGATCTGGTTTTGGTTTACCACGACTCGCTCTATGCCCTGCTAAATGTTCTTCACTTGTTTCCCAGTTTTTCCATGCTTCTTCAGATTCCCAGCGAATCATAACGACAACTTCTTCATCTCCGCGTCTTACTTTTTTCACAAGAACACTTAAGTCGATGAAGCCTTCAAATTTTTCAATAATACCTTCTCCAGTGAAACGTTCTACAACTATATTTGATGTACCTTCTTTTACTGTAAATGTTTTCGTTTCGATAAACATATATTCCACTCCCTCTTTTTAATACGAATACTAGTATTCTTCTATTATAGTTGATTATGATAATTATTTTCAATTAAAAAGTTTTAATTGTTTGAATTATGCTATTCTCTCTTCAACCGCTTCATCTAAAAATTTGAAATACGGAAGGAATAATCCTATTAAAGAAGTAACACATATAATCGCACCTATAATAAAATATAGTGCTCTTATTCCCCACATTTCACTTAGTATGCCTCCTAATAACACACCTAACGGCATAGCGGATCGTATGAAAAATAAACGCACTGAAAATATTTGTCCTATCATATTGTTTGGTACTGTTTGTTGACAAATTGTTGTGTTATGAACATTGAAAAATGAAATACAAATGCCTGCAACTACTTCAATGAACACCGCAATTACTATACTATGATTGAACCCTAGAGAAATGTATGTTAGTCCTCCTATAAACAATCCCCCAAGCATAAGTATACGCCGGCTTTTATATGTTACTTTTCCGACTAGTATAGATCCAATTACATAGCCAAACGGGAAACCAGCCATAAAATAACCAAACTCCGCATACCCTGCTGACAGCTCATCTTTTATATAAGGAAGATTTGTAACCAGCGTTACCCCCACCCCAAATTGCACGAAAGTAAGAAAGACACCGAGCCAAACGATAACTGGTTTTGTGAAAAAATATGTAAAACCGTGAAGAAACTGTTCTAGCCACGTTTTCCGAATGGATTGTGTTGTTCTCTTTTCTTTTATATAAAGCAAAAAAGCGCCACTAACAAATAGACAAATACATACGAAAGATAGTGTAAGTTCTACTCCAATCAAATGAATGGCCACTCCGCCTAATATTGGTCCAAGAAACATCATAAGTCGAGCCATCCCATCAATATATGCATTTGCGTCTTGAAGTTGTTCTTCATTTACAATGCTCGGTGTAATTGCTTGACTTGCAGGTGTATACAGCGGCGTAATAAGCCCGATTATTATTTGTACGACATACACATGCCATACTTCTATACTGTTAGTAAGTAACATGACTAACGGCAGTAAGAAAACCGAAGCCCGCATCCATTGCGAAAAAATCATAATCCACTTCCGGCTCCATTTATCAATAAATGGGCCACTTATTAGTTGTAGTATAAGAGATGGGATAAAGTATAGTAGCCACATACTACTTAATGCTGTTTTTGATCCTGTTAATTCGTAAACAAGAATCGAATTACATAACGTTCCGAAAGCCCCCCCTAACTCTGAAATTGCACTGCCAATCCACATATAAAAGAACGAACGGTTTTTCAATACATTTTTCAATTTCACACACCAACTTTTCTACTAGATTCCTCCCTCTATGTGCATTCTAGTTGCATATTATCTATTTAAAAACGCATCTAATTCTTTCGCTAACGACTGTACTGCTTTCTTTCTCAATACATATTTCCCGTCATGTATATCTACTAACTTCGCTGCACGTAACAATTTCAAATGATGGTGTACAGTCGATTTACCGAGTTGCAGTCTTTCTGTAATTTCCTGCAAAGTCCGTTCTTGTTCGAACAACATTTTTACAATGCGTAACCTCGCTTCATCCCCAAGTGCCTTATGTTTTTGAACTAAAAAATAATTCGGTTCATATAGATCTTCAGGATGGATGCTTTCGTTTGCGACTGGGTAATGAAATACTTTCGTATCTTCAATATCCGCCTCAATGTTCCACGGTCTGTACGTCATTTGCGGGATAAGAAGTACATAATGAACACTTGGTTCTGGCATATAGTTCACACCGCCAGTCGCCCACTCGACAAACTCTTCTGGTTTCATCTTTTTATTCATTTCATTTTTCGCTTCATAATCTCTTTGTAATATAGAAAGTATTTGCTCCTCCTCTTTCTGAATAACACTCTCATACCACCCTGTCATAACGGCTACTAAATGGTCCTTTAGTTTTTGCACATCGATATTACATATAAAACGAAGATACGTAGAAAAAAACTGATGATCTTGTGTCAGCTCCTCTAGTTCATATATTGCAGTTACGTCTCCACTTGCTGCTAAATATCTTTTCTTTTCATACTTCTCGCCTAAAAACGGTAAGCATATATATTTCAAATCTACTTCTGAAAGCGAATCGATTTTAGCATAAAACTGTGCTAAGTCCTGAAAATCCTCTTTATACAACAACTGAAGTAACGCTTTCCACGTATTATGTTCTTCTACAAACTGTAAGTGCTCTCTCATTTCTTCTGTTAATGATTCCTTAATTTCTTCCCATTCATTTTGACTCTTTTCAAGGGTATCGATTAACCTTTTATGAGTGATTGCCGCAATGCCAAGTGCGCATTCGAAAAGTATCGAATACTTCACTTGAACATGGTAAGTTTCCCTCTTTCTACTCGTTATGTGATAGACCTCCATTTTATCCCCTCCCTGTTTACTATATATTAAATTCTATTTTTATCGAATTATACCTTCTATATTTTTAGAATTAATGAAATTTAAGTTGAAATACATTCATTCTAAATTAAGAAGAATAGGAGCTTTTTTATATACAAATAATAACTTTCAAGGAGTTGTTGACATGTATTTTATATTAAATATGTTAGGGATTTTCATTGTAATCTTAATCGTTTTCCTCTGTTCGCCTAATAAAAAACATATAAAATGGAGACCAATCGTTATTCTAATCATATTAGAGCTCTTTATTACGTGGTTTATGTTAGGTACGAAGCTCGGTAGTATTATCATTAATAAAATTGCGTCATTTTTCAGTTGGCTACTGTCATGCGCGAATGAAGGTATTCGGTTTGCCTTTCCTTCCGCTATGGAAAATCAAACAATTGATTTCTTCTTTAGCGCATTACTTCCTATCATTTTCGTTATCACCTTCTTTGATATTCTTTCGTACTTCGGAATCTTAACTTGGATTATTGATAAAGTAGGTGCAATTATTTCAAAGATTTCTCGTTTACCAAAGTTAGAAAGCTTCTTTTCGATTCAAATGATGTTTTTAGGAAACACCGAAGCACTTGCGGTTGTTCGTGATCAGTTATCTGTTTTAAAAGATAATCGTTTATTAACTTTTGGAATTATGAGTATGAGTAGCGTTAGCGGCTCCATTCTTGGCGCTTATTTATCTATGGTTCCAGCAACATATATTTTCAGCGCAATCCCTTTAAACTGTATTAACGCATTAATTTTAGCCAATGTTTTAAATCCTGTAGAAATTACGAAAGAAGAAGATGTCATATATACACCTTCAAAAGATGAAAAAAAAGATTTCTTTTCTACTATTTCAAACAGTATGTTAGTCGGGATGAATATGGTTATCGTTATTTTAGCTATGGTAATTGGTTATGTGGCATTAACTGCATGTTTAAATGGAATTTTAGGCTTTTTCGTCACAGGTTTAACAATTCAAAAAATCTTCTCCATTATCTTTAGCCCCTTTGCTTTTTTACTCGGTTTATCGGGCAGTGATGCGATGTATGTAGCTGAATTAATGGGGATCAAAATAACGACGAATGAATTTGTTGCAATGATGGATTTAAAATCGAACCTAAAGTCTTTACAACCACATACAGTTGCAGTTGCAACTACATTTCTAGCTTCTTTTGCTAACTTTAGTACAGTAGGTATGATTTACGGAACTTACAATTCATTATTTGGCGGAGAAAAATCAGCCATAATCGGTAAAAATGTTTGGAAGCTTCTCGTTAGTGGGATGGCAGTTTCCTTATTAAGCGCTATGCTTGTTGGACTATTTGTATGGTAAATATTCTTTAAAATAAAAGACACCCAATCGAATTGAGTGTCTTTTATTATTATTTTCGAATCTGACCATTTCCACGAATCACATATTTTGTAGAAGTTAATGCAGGAAGCCCCATTGGCCCCCTTACGTGTAACTTTTGTGTACTGATGCCAATTTCAGCGCCGAATCCGAATTCAGATCCATCAGTAAATCGAGTTGATGCATTATGATACAGTGCAGCCGCATCTACAGCTGTGAAGAACTTATTGACGTTTTCCTCGTTTTCTGAAATAATCGCTTCGGAATGCATAGAACCATACGTATTTATGTGATGAATCGCTTCTTCTATAGAAGAAACTACTTTCACTGCCAGTGTGAGAGATAAAAATTCTGTTTCCCAGTCTTCTTCTGAAGCAAGTACAATTGAAGAATCAATAGCCAATGCTCTCTGATCACCGCGTAGCTCCACACCTTTTTCCTTCAAAGTTGAAAACAGCTCGCTACCAAATTGATGCGCCCACTTCTCATGAAGTACAATCGTTTCAATGGTATTACATACAGATGGACGCTGCGTTTTTGCATTTATAATAATATCAATTGCCATTTGCTTATCCGCTGTTTCATCAATGAAAATATGACAATTTCCCGCACCTGTTTCAAGTACTGGAACAGAAGCTTCTCTCACTACAGTATCAATTAATTGTTTGCCACCTCTTGGAATAAGAACGTCTAGGTAATCATTCATTGTAAACAATTGCTTTGCGCTATCCCGTGTTGTGTCTTCTATAAGCTGTACACTTTCTTCTGGCAAGCTTGTTTGTTTAAGCGCTCGGTGAATAACTTCAACAATAGCTTTGTTAGAATTAATAGCAGAAGAACTACCACGTAATATAACTGCGTTTCCTGTTTTCAAGCAAATCGTAGCAGCATCTACTGTTACATTTGGCCTTGCCTCATAAATCATCCCAACAACACCAAGTGGTACACGCATCTCCTGAATAGATAGTCCATTTGGTCGCTCCCATTCACTTACACGTTCTCCAACTGGATCACGTAATTCGCTTAACTGCTTAATCCCCTCTGCCATATCAACAATTCGTTGTTCAGTTAGCATAAGTCTATCAAGGAGTGAATCAGAAAATCCTTTTGCCTTACCTTCTTCGATATCACGTTTGTTTTCCTCTACAATATAAGCTGTTTCTACTATTAGCCTTTCAGCAATTGCAGCAAGTGCTTCATTTTTTTGACTTGTAGATTTTAGTACAAGTTCTCTAGCAATTTCTTTCGCTTTTTTTCCCTTTGCCAACACTTCATTCATCTTCATTTCCTCCTTTTTAACATCACTATTCTTAAAGTGACACCCAATAATCTCTATGAATGACTTCATAATTATGCCTTTCGCCTCTTGCTTGAATATGTTGACTTTGCATACCTTTTATCTCTCTTAATTCCTCTGCGCTATATGTGCATTGTCCTTTTCCAATTACGCGCCCTTGTTGCGTCATTACTTCTACGACATCGCCAACTTGGAAAAATCCTGACACATTCGTAACGCCAGCAGGAAGAAGACTTTTACCATGCTGAATGATAGCAGTAGCTGCTCCAGCGTCTACTTCAATTTTCCCGCTAACAAGCGAATGCAACGCGATCCATTGCTTGTTCATCTTCATCTCTTTTTGAGGGGCATTTCCGACATACGTACCATCACCTTTGCCCTTCAAAACATCTACAAACTTCTCTTGTCCACGTCCTGTTCCGATAAATACACTCACGCCAAGAGAAAGTGCTGTCTTCGCAGCATCAATTTTTGATTTCATACCGCCAGTCCCAAGTTTTGAACCAGCATCTCCTGCAAGAGAAGCGATTTCTTCCGTAACTTCAGGAAGGAAATAATATTTTTTCGCATCCGCATATTTCTGAGGATTTTTGTCATATAGACCGTTCACATCTGTAAAAATCATAAGCATATCCGCCGAAACAAGTCCGCTTACTAAAGCTGACAGCATATCATTATCACCGAACGTTAGCTCCTCTAAAGAGATGGAATCATTTTCATTAATGATTGGAAGAGCAGAACGGTTTAGCAACTCTCCTAAAGTAGCGTAAGCGTTACTATATTGTTCTTTTCTAGAAAAGTCACTTCTCGTCAGCAATAGTTGCGCAGTTACAATACCATATTTACGGAATTCCTCCGTGTACGCCTGCATTAACAAACTTTGTCCGACAGCCGCAGCAGCCTGTTTTCCTTTAATTGTCACAGGTCTACTAGGATACCCTAGAGCTGAAAAACCTGCAGCGACGGCCCCAGATGTAATTAACAAAACTTCATGCCCTTCCTCTTTCAATCGAGCCAATGCGGCAACGTGATCTGAAAGTTGTTCTTTAGAAATGCCTCCGTGACTATCTGCCAAGGAACTACTCCCAATCTTTACAACAATTCGTTGTTTTTTCACTTTTTTATCCCCCAAGTCTAAAATCAAAGTTTTTTATAAATTACACTTCTATTCATACAGCTTGCAGCGATTCTATTCTTATCAGTGCTGCACCTAGCCTATTTAAGAGCAAAATAAAAATGACCGCTTCGCCCTTAATAAAATAAAAAGGACGAAACGGTCATTGTTCCGCGGTACCACCTTAATTGATATACATAGATATCCACTTGGCGCCTATAACGCAGGCGAACGCCTAAACTTTCATTTAAGACTCAGGGATAGGTTCGATATATTCTATACGAGGAATCTTTCAGCCGATGAATTCCACTCTCTTTCGCAAGAAGACATATGTACTATTTCCCTTCAACGATTTTCGGTTTAATTTTTTATATTATGCGATATAATTTGATTTGGTGTCAAGAAGTATTTTTAAAAATAAATAGAGCGGTAAGTTACTTGTATGAAATTATTACCGTACTGAATGAAAATACAAATCGATATAAGTTTAACTCATATTTATCAACATAAAACCTAAAATTAAAGTGTATATATTTACATAATGTCGAATATAATTGATTTTTATCTTTTGGTGTTGCAAAAAGGAATATATTCTCTTAGAATGTTTCTTTATATTACATAAAGATGTTATTGTTATTTTAAGATAGCAATTTCAAAAATGATATAATTTATTATAAAAGGAGCAAGATTGAGTTATTATGGATAAACAAATTGGATTTATCGGTTGCGGAAATATGGGAATGGCTATGATTGGTGGGATGCTACACAAAAAGATAGTGTCTGCAAATAATATTATTTGTTCGGATTTAAACACTACGAATTTAAAAAATGCTAGTGAAAAATATGGGCTAACTACAACTACTGACAACAATGAAGTAGCTAAAAATGCTGATATTTTAATTTTATCAATTAAACCAGACCTATACACATCAATCATTAACGAAATAAAAGAAGTAATCAAAAACGATGTTATCATCGTAACGATCGCTGCCGGGAAAAGCATTAAAAGTACTGAAGAAGTTTTTGCTAAAAAATTAAAGGTTGTAAGAGTAATGCCTAACACCCCTGCTCTTGTTGGAGAAGGAATGTCTGCATTATGCCCTAATGAAATGGTGACAGAAAAAGATTTAGAAGATGTGCTAAACATTTTCAATAGCTTTGGTCAAACAGAGATCGTAAGCGAAAAATTAATGAACGTTGTAACATCTGTAAGTGGTTCGTCGCCAGCATACGTATATATGATTATAGAAGCGATGGCAGATGCAGCTGTATTAGATGGTATGCCTAGAAATCAAGCATATAAATTCGCTGCTCAAGCTGTGTTAGGTTCTGCAAAAATGGTACTAGAAACAGGCATACATCCAGGTGAATTGAAAGATATGGTTTGTTCTCCTGGCGGAACAACGATAGAAGCTGTAGCAACATTAGAGGAAAAAGGATTACGAACTGCAATTATTTCAGCAATGCAGCGCTGTACACAAAAGTCTGTTGAACTATCTGGGCAAACGAAAAAGTAAAACTATAAAAGAGATCACGTTAGCTTTGAATTTAGTTAGAAAACGGTGGATTACATACTCTCTCGCTTGCACTAAATGATAAACGGACAAACTCATAGACACTTGAGTTTGTCCGTTCTTTTGATTATACTACAATAATTTTATTTGTATCTTCTTTTGAAATTTTAGTTTTATCCCTTCCTTATTCCCTACTATGATTGTGTAATTTTATTAGAAACTAATAATTTTTCAATGCATTTCGGTAACATATCTAATAGCGTTTCAAATGCGTAATTTACATCTAAACGTTCTGTCCATTGATGTGCATCTTTTCCTACCGGTCCCATATTTAATACTGGAACGTCAAACTCTTCTAGATCCTGAAGTGGAATCGAATAACCTTTATCCCATAATGGCATATTGTCTACAAGTGAACTCATTGAATCTAGTGGATTCTGTAAGCCCACATAGCTCAAATCTGAAATTCCTCCAAAATAGTTTTGGTTTTCAAATGTAATGTTATGATTATAGTGAGCATACTTTTCCATTTCTGCAATTACTTCTTTAATTAACGAGTTGTTGCGTGAACTTACTGCTGGATAATATGGCGGAGCAAAGAAAAGTACAATCATCGGAGCCTTTTCTTTACATAAAATAGCTAGTTTATCCACTAAATCAATTGTTACCGCACGATCATCTTTATCTTCTCTATTTTTTATTATACTAGATTGAATATCATCTATTTTCTCTTGCCCATGTTGTTCAATTGCATAAGCGATAAGCTCTTCATATGTTAATACATTTACTTTCATATTAGGCGGTATAAACGGATTATATTTAGAAAAACGATATGCTTGCTTCTCGTATGATTCTTCTATTTTCTCTGCTACTTTCGTTACTTTTTGACGTAACAATGAAACGACATCTGTCATCGTTTTTTCTAGTAAAAACAAATTGAATAATGTGACTGCACGATGCGGAATTTGTACAGAATAATCCTCCTTTAAATCACGTTGAAGTAAGTTAGTTGGGGGAGGGCTAGCTTCTCCTTCTACAACATCACAAAGGTCCGTATTCAATTCTAATTCAGCCGTTAATAAAGCAGCCATATAACTCCCATTTAAGCCTGCAAATGGTTCACCTACATGTGTCTCTTTTCCGTAGCAAAGAAATCCAGGTAACACTTTACCAATAGAACCAGTGTAAATATACTTATTTTGGTCACCAGGATGTCGTGAAAACATAGGCTCTGAATTTAATACCGTTTTATAATCTAAATCGTGTTCTCTTGCTAACTCTAATAATCTTGGAACAGCAGCCCTCATCCCTACAGAGTTTACTTCTTCATCTGGAACAGCTAATAAAAGAACATTCCCGTCAAATCTTCCTTCACAGGCTTGCTCAATCATTGCCATTTGTAATGCGAGGCCGCATTTCATATCCATTGTTCCTCTGCCAAACAGCCAATCTCCTTGTTCTATATCTTCACGTACATGGTCTGGTAATTCATCTTTATGAGAATAAAACATAGATGTTAACTTTTTAGGATTAAATGCATCTTCTTTCCACACTCCGTAATCTTGCACATCTACAACATCAAAGTGACTAACTAGAATTACGGTATTTTTTGTACTATCGGTTTTCTTTACTAGGGCTGTAACAAAATATCGTCCGTCCCCCGTCGGATTTTTTTGCAAATGATGCGGGTTTTCTTTGAAGTACTGTAAATCAGATAATTGTTCCACAACAAAGTCTGGCAATATCACTTCAGCTTCTGTACCTGTAATACTAGGAATTTCAACAAGACTGCTTAATAATTGAATCAATTGTTCTTTTGATTGCCACTTTGACATATAAATCCCCCTATTTTTCCGCATTATGAAAACGAATTCCAGTATATGAATAAAAAATGACGACAGTTATCAAAATTATAGTTCTGATGTACTGCCGATTTTTATTGATATTTCATGAGCTGCTTCTTTTACCTTACTAATAAGAAAAGATAGTCGATCATCATTTATGCGATGACTAATTAACCCAACACTTAATGCTCCTACTACTTTATGATTAAATCCGATAATAGGTGCAGCTACTGAAGCTGTCCCTTCTGTTTTTTCACCATAACTTACCGCATATCCTTCAGTTTTTATTTGCTTTATTTGATCTAAAAGAATGTGCTTTTGTTCTGGTAGTGAAGAAAGTAAATGTTCTACAATATGTTCCATTTCATTCGTTTTCATATTGGCAAGCATCGTTTTATTTGCGGCACCAATTGAAAGTGGAATTTGTTCCCCTAAGTTATCAATAACTCGAATTTTTAAAGGGCTATCCATTCTTTCAATGATAATAGAATGTGTTCCATTTGGAATGTTCAAATACACACTTTCTTCCACTTCAGAGGCTAACCGCTTCATCACTTCTCTTGCAACTGATCTGTAGTCTACTTTCTCCAGTTGACGTAATCCTATTTCCATCCACATTGGTCCAATTTTGTACTGTTTCGTTTCTGAAATTTGTGTAACTAACCCATGCTCGATTAGAGAATTAAGTAATCTATGTACTGTACTTACTGGGAGATGTGTTCTGTCCGCTATATCAGAAATAGCCCAATACTCTTTTTCATCGGTAGAATTTAACAACTTTATAATACTTATCGCTCGATCAATGGACTGTACCATAATAACTCACCTCAGCTTGACTTGTAATATGCTAGTACGCTCAATTACCTATCAATTTAACAAAAATTCAAAATGAAATCAATCCATTTATTCAATTTTCTAAAAATAAAAATATGCCACCGACAATAATTTGAAAGCGTAATCAAAAAAACATTGACTTTTCTTTTTAATTATCTGAAAATTATAACAAGATTTCACATCACGGAATACATTCCACAATACGGAAAAATATCAAACTTCATTCTATCAACTACGAAAGTGAGGAAAACAATGACGCAAGTAAGTAATACAAACAATGAATTAAAACGTACGATGAAAAGTAGACACTTATTCATGATTGCACTCGGTGGTGTGATTGGAACGGGATTATTTAACGGATCTGGTTTTATTATAAGTCAAGCTGGACCTGGTGGATCCGTACTTGCCTTTATGGCTGGTGGATTATTAATGTATTTCGTTATGCTTTGTCTTGGTGAACTTGCTGTAGCCATGCCTGTTTCAGGTTCTTTTCAGGAATATGCAACTAAGTTCATCAATCCTGCAACTGGCTTTACAATCGGATGGTTGTATTGGTTAAGCTGGGCGAATACGACCGGTCTTGAATTTACAACTGCCGGCATTACAATGCAGCGCTGGTTTCCTGATATTCCTGTTTGGGTTTGGTGTTTAATATTTGGCGTTACTATCTTCACTATTAACGCATTATCTGCTCGTAGTTATGCAGAAACAGAATTTTGGTTTTCAAGTATAAAAGTATCTGCCATTATAGCTTTTATTATCCTTGGCGGTGCCGCTATGTTCGGTTTTATTGACTTAAAAGGCGACGAACCAGCCCCGTTATTATCAAATTTCGTAAATCATGGCGGTTTATTCCCAAATGGACTTGCAGCTATTCTATTAACAATGGTTACAGTCAATTATTCCTTCCAAGGTACAGAACTTGTCGGAATCGCAGCAGGTGAAAGTGAAGATCCAGCAAAAACTTTACCTCGTTCTATTAGAAATATTATATGGCGCACGATGTTTTTCTTCGTCTTAGCAATCTTTGTTCTTGTTGCTTTAATTCCTTGGGAAGAAGCAGGATTAACAAAGAGCCCATTCGTTGCTGTATTTGATAATATCGGTATTCCATATGCAGCTGATATTATGAATTTTGTTATTCTTACTGCTGTTCTTTCTGTCGCAAACTCTGGACTGTACGCCGCAACTCGCATGCTTTGGTCATTATCAAAAAATGAAATGGCTCCGGCCTTTTTAAAAAAATTATCTTCACGAGGAATACCTTTAAACGCTTTAATTTTGACAATTTCTATTTCTGCTTTTTCTCTTTTAACAAGCGTCGTAGCTGCTGAAACAGTTTACTTATGGTTAATTTCCATTTCTGGCGTCATTACAATCATTGTTTGGATGTCAATTTGTGTCTCTCAATTCTTTTTCCGTAAACATTATTTAGCAGACGGTGGAAAATTAGAAGACTTAAAATTTAAAACTCCACTTTATCCACTTGTACCAATTCTTGGTTTTGGATTGTATGGCATTATATTAATCAGTCTTATTTTTATCCCAGAACAACGACTTGGAATCTATTGCACTGTACCGTTTATCGTTTTTTGCTATACCTACTATCACTTTAAAGTTAAGAAAAGAATTGCTACTAATACTCATAGTGAAAGTAAAATTAGCGAGACTATGTAATACTATACTTATATATAAAAGACCGCACATGGCTTTCATTTCATATGCGGTCTTTTATCATTGTCATTTGTTCTATTCCCTTTTCATTCATTACCTCATACGAGTCAGTATTGCTATATACCTTTACTTGGATTGCAAGTTCTTTGAAAAGTGATACCAATTTCTATAATGTGGTAAATACTACAATACTAGCAATTGGAATTTTTCACTTTTTATACGTTATTGATTTTCCTTACTATTACTGTTTTGATATATTGAATATATATTGCTTAAAAATTTTAAAAAAGACAGGAGTTATCTACAATGATAAAAGGTTTCGGGGGAATATTTTGGAGAACTAAAAATCTTGATGTTATAAAAAAATGGTACAGTGAAGTGTTGAAAATTGAAATAGAAGATTGGAATGGGACTGTGATTAAACCCCAATTAGGAAATGAGACTATTTTTTCTTTCTTTACCGAAAATGATAATTATTTTCCAATAGAACAGCAAGTGATGTTAAATTTTGAAGTACATAATTTAAATGAGACTATTCAGCATCTTGAACATATTGGTGTACCTCTTGAAAAGAAAGAAGAAATTAGTGAGTTCGGAAAGTTTATTTGGATTAAAGATCCTGAAGGTCGTCTAATTGAGCTTTGGGAGAAATAGACGGTTATAATCCTTTGCTATTAAGCTAACGGTTGCTTTCATTCAACAAAATAAATAAAAAAGTCGATTCCTTAACTCCACAGGAAATCGACTTCTTCTATCCCATCGCAATAAAATGGAACTACTTCCCTTGATTAGATTGTTTTCGAACAAAAGATACGAAAAATAGTTTTTTCTGGCTGCTTATTTATCCCTTCTAATTCGCTTTAAAATTATATAATGGCTTAATAATGTGCTTTATATCTATTGTTTCTTTTGTATTTTCTATAATTTCATCCATTGGCTTGTATACCATTGGTGCCTCATCAATTGTGCTCTCTACTACCGATGTAGTCCAAACCTCTTTCATCGTATTTTGGAAGTCCTCTAGACTCAATAATTCTTTAGCCTTCTTACGACTCATGATACGTCCTGCCCCATGCGGACCAGAAAAGTTCCAGTCTGGATTACCTTTACCAAATGCAATAATTGAACCATCTCTCATGTTAATTGGAATAATTACTCGTTCATCTTTCTGAGCTGAAATAGCACCTTTTCGTAGAATCATATTTTCCATGTCAATATAGTTATGTATTGTAGTAAATTGATCAGTTACTTTCCAATCCATTTTAGTGACAATTTCATCAATCATTGCTTTACGATTGAACTCAGCATACTTTTGGGCAATATTCATGTCATTCATATAATCTTTGAATCCTTTTCCTTCTAAATAAGCTAGTTCTTTACGAATCTGTGGCTTCTTAATTCCACGTAAAGTCTCTTGTATTTCTTTTTCTCTCCCCTCTTTAGTTAATCTCTTAATAATCTCATCCTTCATTGATGTAACATGAATTAGTTGTTCATACGCGAAGTTCTGGTAATACTCTGCTATTTGTTTACCTAAATTACGAGAACCACTATGAATGACAATATATACATTTCCTTTATCATCTTCATTTAATTCAATGAAATGATTTCCTCCTCCAAGAGTACCTATACTTTTTTGAGCTCGTTGTAATGTATATGGGGCCTTCACACCATCAAAATCAATCATTTTTGAGAATCGATGTTCTTTATCTCGGATATGAAAACCACTTGGAACAAATTTACGAATCGTTTCGTCTAAGTAATCGAAATTAATTTCTTCTTTTTTCTTATCAATCACACCAACTTCCATACCACAACCAATGTCTACCCCTACAAGATTAGGAACAATTTTATCTTGTATTGTCATCGTTGTCCCAATCGTGCAACCTGCTCCTGCATGTGTATCTGGCATAATACGAATTTGACTATCCTTTACGAATTCTTGGTTACAAAGATCAATAATCTGCCCAGTTGCAGTCTCATCAACGTTATTCGTAAATACTTTTGCTTCATTGTATTTTCCTTGTAATTTCAACATCTTTCATGTCCCCTTCCTTTTGAAAGAATTATTTTATTACGTTGTATGTGTTCTTATAATTACTATCATCCACCTTCTGCTTTCCAATATATATGTACTATATCTTTCACTATAAAAAAATTATAATGATTCATTTTGTTTACATAATATAATTACTGTCTCTTTATATTTATACCTACACATAAGCATTACTCCTCCTAAATATCGATCATATAATAATTAAATAAAAACTCCCCTTAAATCGAAAATGATTAAGGAGAGTTTTTTATTTACGATGAAATTATAGTTCAGATTTCACTCGAACAGAAACATTGTTTTTAATTATTTTTTTGAATTCTTTAAAGGTAACAAAATTGTTACTTTTCTCATCCCAAAGACGAAAACGGAGTGATCGTAAGCTTGTAGCAAGTGTAATCGTTGGTACATTTTTTAACGGAAGCGTATTATTGTGTGCCTCTTCTAGTTTATAGTTAGGTACTCTTGGACTTAAATGGTGAACATGATGGAATCCAATATTACCAGTTAGAAATTGCAAGATTTTTGGAAGTTTATAAAATGAACTTCCTTCCACTGCCGCTTTCACATATTCCCAATCTTTATCCTCTTCAAAATAAGAATCTTCGAATGTGTGCTGTACGTAAAACAGCCAAATTCCTACTGAACCTGCTATTAAGAATATCGTACCATGCACTAACAGAAACGATTGCCACCCAATTGCCCAGCAAAGTATAGCTATTAAAGCAACGATTATAATATTCGTCAAATACGTATTCATACGTTCTTTCTGTCTAGCACCTTTTCGGTTAAATCTATTTTTAAGTAAGAAAACATAAATCGGACCTAATCCAAACATAACGAACGGATTGCGATATAAGCGATATGCTAAACGCAGTCTAAATGGAGATGCTACATATTCATCCACTGTAAGCGTCCAAATATCTCCTGTACCTCGCTTATCCAAATTACCACTTGTAGCGTGATGAATAGAATGCTCATGTCCCCATTGATCAAACGGGAATAAAGTTAACACACCCATACATGTCCCTACGATTCTATTTGCAGGTCGACTTTTAAAGAATGAATAATGGGTACAATCATGAAAAATAATGAAAATCCGTGTCATAAAACCAGCGGCTAACAGAGATGGAACTAACGATAACCAATAAGAAACAGACAAACTTTTATAAGCAAGGTACCATAAAATAATGAACGGCACAATTGTGTTAATAAGTTGCCACACACTTTTTTTAATCGTTGATTTTTCATACGGAGCAACTTGTTTTTTTAAATTTTTAGTATTTTCTAATGTCATTGGTCTAATTCCTTTCCTTTATGTTGCTAATTCACATTATAGCATACTATTAGTATCAGGTGTTAAAAGTAGCTGTAATAAATATTATATAATATAAAAATCTCTTTTTTCTTACTCATTACTTACAAATTACTTACGGTCAAAAAAACTTATATAATCGGACTGATGGAGCATTTCAATTATAAAAGAAACATCTATTTTTTCCAATAAATATATATAAAAGCAGAGGACTTTTTCACTTCTGCACATCTTTTCATTTTTTTAAATGGTAATTTTTTTCGATTTGTATTTATGTAACAGTTTTTTCTCACAAGAAGAAAAGAGCTGCCATAAGTCAGGTTTCACCGACTTATGGCAGCTCCTTTTCATTTTATTTTAGCGATGGATCCAAACTGCACCTGCAGACTTGTCTTCAGCTTGACCTACTACTTCAAACTTCAATCCAAGTTTCGGCAACTTACGTCCGGCATCTGGAATAACACTGTTGATGTATTGCTTAGAATCATCAAATTTCGCAACGCCTGGCAATCCTTTATAATCAAAAATACCGCGGGTTGGCGAATTTACTTTCCATGCTGGCGTTTGATCAAATGAGAATGCCGCATCGGCAATTTGATAACGCGTACTGCTCTTCACAGTTGGTTGTCCATTTAATGTTCCTACGATTGCCTCTGGATGAGAATCTACTACCCCAAGGAATCCTTCACCTGGATGAACTCCTACCCAGTTATCTGTAAAGCTTTGATCCGCATACCATACAACCATTCCTGTATTAAATACTGGACCACGTGCATGTTGTAGCGCCGTGTCAGACCCAGCGTAATTTCGCCACTCGATATAGTAGTTATGTTTTTTCTGTTCAAATCCGTTAGACACAGTAAATCCTTTTAGCGTCATTGCTGGCTGGCCTTCTGCATCATCAGAGAAAACAACTTTTCCATCTATAGTTAATGCTGCATTGTCTAATGCAAATCCTTTATAAGCTACTGCAATATCTGTTACATACTCAAATTGCAGTTTTACTTTCTTTCCTTTAAATTGGCTTAAATCGTATGATTTATCAACCCACTTACCATCTGTTGTATCTACGCCGCCTTTTACATCTTTTTCGCCCATTCTATCAATACGTGTCTTCGTTCCATCTTCTGCAATCGCATTTACGTCAAGGAAATCATACTTCGCTTCCAATTCATAAAATGCCTTATAATCAAATTTAGCATCCGTTGCAGTCGTTAAGTCAAATACTGGTGTCTCAAGTGTTGTATGAATGTCATTTCCTTTTGTGCTGTAATAAAACTTCTTACCAAATGCTGATTCGATATTTTTTATATCTTTGTCTGGCAAGTTAACACGAACGATTCCTGGTCGTTTTGATTTTGTAACACTTTGATCTAAATATGTTGCAGTACCAATTCCCGTGCGAAGTTTATCATAATCTACTTCGACGATATTCGCCCAGTTCCCCTTCATATTCTTTTGGAAAAACTCTTTATTTTGCGGTGAGAAACTTGTTGGCTCTGTTCCCGCAATTTTTCCAGCCCAGCTACCGCCGCTCATAAGGGACCATGATTCAACAGGTTCACCTTGTCCAGAGTACTTTGTATCATATTCATCTGGTAAGCCTAAATCATGACCATACTCATGCGCAAACACACCAACTGCTCCGTCTTCAGGCTCGATTGTATAATCATATGCAGCCATCTTTCCGCCCCAGTTTGATACAGTAGATTTTGTACCATCAATCGCATATGGCTTTGATCCTAGTTTTGAACGATGGGACCAAATCGCATCATCTTTCAATTTACCACCGCCAGCTTCTTGACCTACGCCCGCATGTACAACCATTAGGTGGTCAATAATTCCATCTGGCTCGTTTTTATTTCCATCACCATCTTGATCGTATTGATCAAATTGATCATAATCAGCTAAATTAATGCCTTTTGCTACAGCTGCTTTTAATGCTTCTTTCACAAAATCGCGTGGCCCTAAAGGACCTTTATTATCATGACCAGTTCCCGCATCCGCACCATAATCTGAAGCTTTTCCTGGAACAGTAAGCCATTCGGTTACAGTGCCATCAACTGTATAGCTTCCACCAGATTGCTCTTCATAATATTGTTTAAAAGTGTTAATCTTCGATCCATCAAATAACGTAAATTGCTCATCACCAAATAACATTTTTTGATAATGTTCACGATTAAAGTCCTTAGAATACATGTAACCCGGTTCTTGATCAATATTATTATGCTTAAAATCGCTAAATTCTACGAGTAAAACAAGCACTTTATCTTTTCGAACAGCTCCATTGTACTCTTCTTGCTTCGCTGGTGTAGTAGGTACTTTTCCATTTAGTTTTCTAGAATTCAATCCTGCATCTTGTCCAGCCACTGGTCCTACTTCAGGTTGCTGCGCCTGTTCATTTTCCTTCATTTTTGTATCTTTTACTTTTTTCATAAAATCAGAAGCTTCTTGCGTAAGACTATCTCCTGTCAAGATTTCTTTCCCAGGGTGTTCCCCTTTCTTTTTCTCAACATAATTTTCGACAGCCTTTGATGTCTCAGCTTGTGTTGCAGATTGATCAATTACTCCCCTTTGTTTCAGCGCTTCTGCTAAACGCTCATCTGGTATTAAATGCTCATCAATTGGTAGAGATGGTGGCGTATCAGCATACGCTGCATGACTTCCAAAAGCAAACGTACTACTTAACACTGCCGCTGTTGCTAAAACTGATAATGGTTTTAACTTCTTATTCTTTTTCAATACTTTTCCTCCCCTGTGTCTGCAAATTATCGTTTTTTTTGCCGATAGGAACATAATATTCGTTATAATACGAATATTCAATCTTTTTAAAGAACTAAAATGTTGAGAAATATTTTTTAGGGTGAAAAACATATGATAAATAAATTTACAAGAAGTCCATTTTAGAATTTGTGATTCTCTTTACTCTTGTTTTCGAATGAAATTTCATCTACACAAAAAAAGCCAATTCCTAAGTACTAGCTAATGAACTGCACCCCAATTGTTAGACACAGTCTAACAATTGGAGGTGCAGTTTTTTGTATGACAAAATTTACGAAGG